>DBGGTD010000579.1:0-5483 GCA_051162585.1 Elainellaceae cyanobacterium | reverse complement strand
AATCATTCGTCGATGGGCAATGCCAAGTAAGGGGCGATCGCCCCTTGCCCACAATGACCTAACCTCAGACAGAGAATTTGATCTGAAAATTCATGAGTTGGGTAGAAGACAATTGCGATCAAACACCTCACCCTTAGAGATGGTGCGGAGTAACATCCCATTCATTGATAAGGAGGATACAGTTCATGAGTACGATACGCCATGATCATCAGCATCATAGCGCCGACAACGATGACAGTGCGATCGCAGCAGATCCAGCCCTGCAACGTTTCAGGCATCAAACGCTTTCTGTGCGTCACGTGTGCTGGCAGACATCAACTCGTCTGCTGGTCTCACTGATAGGGGCAGGGTCACTGGTGTTGAGCGGCTGTTCTGAAATTTTGCCTCAAACCGAGACGCAGCCCCAAGAAACTCCGCAAACAGTAGAAGACACCGATTCGCAAGCAGAAGCAGAGCCGGAGGGCGATCGCTCTCTGATGCCCACCGATGAAGACACCAACTTTGTAGTAAAAGTGGTTGAGGATGTTGGTCCGAGCGTTGTGAGGATTGATACGACCCAGACCGTTGAAACCCAACTGCCTGATTTCTTCGGAGATTTCTTTGGAGAATCTGGTACCGCTCCTCCAGGACGAACGGTACGCGGGATTGGGTCTGGTTTTGTGATCGACAACGACGGGCACATCCTTACCAATGCCCACGTCGTGGATGGTGCAGACCGAGTCACCGTAACCTTTTCTGATGGCAGTAATGCCGAAGGTGAGGTAGTCGGAGCCGATTCAGTGACTGATATAGCAGTGGTTCAAGTACCGGCGGATGATTTGCTAGTAGCTGAGTTGGCCCCCTCAGATCAGGTGAAGATTGGGCAATGGGCGATCGCAATTGGAAACCCTGTTGGGCTCCAAGAAACCGTCACCGTTGGAGTCGTAGGCGGAATGGATCGCTCTGGTGGTGATATTGGGATTCAGGGTAAGCGCGTTGGTTTTATTCAAACCGATGCAGCGATTAATCCTGGCAATTCGGGAGGCCCACTCCTCAATGCGCGAGGTGAAGTGATTGGGGTGAATACTGCCATCATTGGCGACACAGAAGGCATTGGGTTTGCCATTCCCATTGATACGGCTCAGCGCATTGCCCAACAGCTGATCGAAGACGGTCAAGTTGAACATCCTTATATTGGCGTGCAAATTACACCGCTTACGGCTGACATAAAGCAGCGAATTAATGAAAGCCCTAATTCCAGCGTTCAGATTGACGCTGATCAGGGGGTGCTAGTCGTGCGAGTGCAGCCTAACTCTCCTGCTGCTCGGGCAGGCATTGAGGCAGGTGATGTGATTCAAAACATCAATGGTCAAACAGTGACCGAAGTAAATGAAGTGCTTGACGCCGTCGAAGAAAATGGAGTCGGCAATGAAATGAGCATCGAATTGCAGCGTTCGGGCGAAACGCAGACGGTTACGATTCAGCCTGAACCACTGCCGACAGGTTCATAGAGCAGTCCACCCATCCTATTCTGCTGCGAGTAGAGCTTGCTCTAGAGCATCTGCACTCGCCGCAGGTAATAGGGTGGAGTCTATTAGAATTTGTTCGGGTGTGACGTTGACTACGTTATAGAAAGCTTCGTTGCGGTCTTCATCGAAACTCAACGTGCCTCCTTCAACTGCAACGCCTCCAAAAAATCCAGAACTGCGGGAATACGTCAAAATATCGTTATCCGATGATTCCGCAGGATCAACGGCTGTTTCGCCGACGGGGCCTGCGGTTCCGGTAACGCTACCACCAAACTCGACGGCCCCATCCAAGATGTCATTGACAGTATCTTGGCTTTGGACCAGCATGACAATATCGCTCGATCGCCCACCGACCTGTAGGCCAAAGCTTCCTCCGCCAAATGTGACAAAGGCAGGATTACTCCAGGTTCCATCGTCTTGCCGCACCATCATTAATCCATCACCGCTGCGGCCTCCAAAAATGAAGCCCCCCTGTCCTACATTCGTGAGGATGATAATTCCGACGCTATCTCGCAGTAGAGCGGGTGGGATGCGAGTCTCAGAGTCGACAGAAATTTCCTCAAATACTTCGCGGGATTCTTCAATTTCTTCAATTGCTTCTTCCTGTTCTTCTGCAACATCTGCGAAGACAGGGGCTCCGGTTCCTATCACTAGAAAGAAGGTAGAGGCTATGGCGATCGCTCGTTTTGGTAACATCTTTGATTTCTCCTGTATCGTACTGAATTGCTCAATCAAACAATCCAGCCGATCCTGCTTGTATTACAGAGAAATGGTACAGCAATTGTTCCTCATTCTTCTCGACCTCAAGGCAGATTCGAAATCAACCCTCCTCAAATATTACGCTGCCAAAATAGCACCACATCCCCGAATTCGATGGTGCCCTTTCCTGCAACCACAAATCGAATAGTATTCGCACCATGTTCTAAGACATGTCTATTAATGACCTCGTGAAGCGTATGGGATTGAGGGCTTGAATAGGCATACCTCACCTGGCTATAGGCATTGATTTGAATCCAAAATCTGAGCCCGTCTGCATCTTGGGTGTAGAGGTATAGAAACAGAACAGATGACGACTCTAGATGAGCCGTGTTAGAAAGATTAAACGAGAAGCTCCGGTCATTATCCTGATCAGAGGCCATCGAAAGTCTAGAGTCTCTAATGACAGTAAAATCTGCGATTGTAGGCATCTTTATAGTGCTAGTACAAGACAGCGGAAGTTTCATAATCATAGTGTGAGCGTCTCGCTCACGTCGCGGGCAAGATGCCCGCCCTCTCAAACGGTTGGCTTAATTCTGCCAAACGGTACGAGGATTTAGTATTGTTCCTATTCTGGAAAATCTAATTAGAATTCGGCAGTACCTTTCGAGGGGACTCTTTCCACCTCATGTCATCTAAGCGCGTTTATTTTTCGTTCCTCCGGTTATTTCCAGAAATTTCTGATCCGTGCAATTACTTTTACAAACATCTACCCCAAGATGCATTAATACTGGTTAAATAGTAGGTGAAGCTCATGGAGAATATTTGATGGCAAAGTCATCCTCAAAGCCCGCCCCAGAATCGATGGAAACAAAGCTTTTAGAAATTGAGTCAGATCTGGCGGCTCAAGAAGCACAGATTGCAGCTCAACTCCAAACCCTCCAAGACAAACGTAAAAGCTTGCAAACCGTGATTCACATGTTTGGGGCTGAACCCGATGCCATGTTAGATGCCTCTGTTGCAGGAGATGACGCCCTAGCTACTGACGTTTCAGACGTGTCTGACCATTCACGGTCTGCCGTTACTTCTGACGTCGCTGAGGTGAGCCCAGAGCCGACCTCCTCACCTCGTGGACGTCAGAAAAAAGAAGCGAGTCCTACAAAATCACGCACCGCGTCGAAATCGAGTTCCAAATCGTCGACCAAGCGGGCAGGTAAAAAGTCAGATGAGTGGGGCGCATATCTTAAGCCCAAATATCGCGATCGCCCCTTGCTACAAGCAGTGCTATCTGTTCTAGAACAGTATCCCGACCAGGTCGTCGAGGTGCCCTACATCATGGACAGTATCTTAGTAGATCGGACCCCTAAAGAAATTCGTGCGCTCGTCCGTCATCGGCTTTCTAATGTGTTAACCGTTGGGCTAAAGCGTCAAAAGTGGTATCGAGGCAAAGTGGGAACCTACAGCGTCTCTAAAGAAGCCGCCAGAGCAAGCCGCGTTTAAGCCGCATTCCTTCCAATGAGACTCACGTGGATTGCAGGGCGATCGCGGGTGTGGTGTGCTTTCTGCTCGTCTTCACAAGAACCTCAAAATTAACAGGTACTCTCTATCATCTGTTCTCGCTCAAACCCAGCGGAGCGCATACCTGTGTCGTATGTCTAGGAACTGCCTGCTACGTTAAAGGCGGCAAAAAGGCAGCAACCCAATCATGGCAACCTTGGAGAAAGATTTGGGCATCAGCATGAGTGAGACGACGCCAGACCGCACCATTTCTCTCATGGCCGCTCGATGTCTAGGGGCCTGTGGCATTGCTCCAGCAATTGTCGTCGATGGAGCAGTCAGCGGCAAACAAACGCCAGAATCGGCCTTAGACCATGTGAGAGTCTTAAAACAGCGGTAAAACGACTATGGATATTGCCAATCTACGCGGGGTTGCTCGTCAAGAACGCGATCGCACAAGGTCGCAGTGGAGATCAAAGCATCGCCCCAAATCCCATGATTCTCGGAGGACGATCTGGATACGGCGAAACCGGGCGGAGTATTCCTCCTCAATAGCCCCTTTGGTGCTGAAGAAACCTGGATGCAACTCCCCGCTGCCTTCCAGCAGCAGATTGTCGAAAAAGACCTGACGTTTTACGGAATCAACGCTTCTCAGGTGGCCCCCAATGCGGGCATGGGCAGACGTATTAATACGGTGATGCAGGTGTGCTTCTTTGCGGTGGCTAGCGTGTTGCCCCGAGATGTGGCGATCGCCCACTGTGATATCTTGTGCTCACCACCACAGCCAATCGTATTCACAACGCCTCTTAACATCAAACGGAGCAACCTCAACTATGGCGATCGAAATCTACGGCATTCCAAACTGCGGAACATGCAAAAAAGCATTGGCCTGGTTAGACAGCAACGGAGTTAACTACGAATTTATCAACACCAAAGAACATCCCCCCACGCACGACATGATTGAAGCATGGGTAGAGGCATTAGGCTCTAAACCCATGCGAAATACGTCAGGGCAATCCTATCGAGCATTGGGCGAAGACAAGAAAGAATGGCCGGATGAGCAATGGGTTGATGCCTTTGCAAATGATGTGATGTTGCTCAAGCGTCCATTATTTGTGAAAGATGGCACAGCGGTCTTAGTTGGGTTTCGCGCAAAAGACCAGGAGATTCGAGAGAAATTGGGCATGTGACAATCGGTAATAGCAATCTAGTCTGCGATAAAGTGTGAGAGTGCGTATTGCAAGACGAGAGGGGCATATGGCTGAAGCCAGTAACGTATTAGGCACAACACTCAAACTCTGCTGTACATCTCCTATGACGGGGTTCTATCGAGATGGTGTGTGCAACACCGGAGCGGGTGACTTTGGTGCTCATGTGGTGTGCGCTCAAATGACTGATGAGTTTTTAGAATTTACAAAATCAAAGGGCAACGATTTAAGCGCGCCCATGCCTACGTTTAACTTTCCAGGGTTAAAACCGGGCGATCGCTGGTGTTTGTGTGCCTCTCGCTGGAAGGAAGCCCTTGATGCAGGGGTAGCTCCCCCCGTAATCCTAGAAGCCACTCATGCATCAGCCTTAGAATATGTGTCACTGACTGAGTTAAAAGACTATGCCCTCGACGTTCCGAGCTAGTTGCTAAGGCAGAATTGGGGCATGCAGTATCTCAGTAACTGCATACGGGGAGGGTAAATGTCTCTTGATAAAAATATCCGATGGTGCATTCAGAACTTGAGCACGCTTTCAAATCACTCACTCTATCCCTGTCACCCCCATTAGAAGAAA
>DBGGTD010000578.1:0-4364 GCA_051162585.1 Elainellaceae cyanobacterium | reverse complement strand
GGAGAGAATCCCCACCCAGCTCCAAAAAGTTGTCGTAGATGCCGATTTGCTCAATCCCAAGGACTTCTTGCCAAATATTGGCAATGGTTTGCTCAACTTCATTTCTGGGAGCAATGTAGGTATTCTGTAAACTGGGTCTCGAGTGGAGTGAAGAAGAATTGACTTGATTTGAGCCTTCTTTATCTTCTATTGATTTACGCTTAGTCCACTGCTCGATTCTCGCTTTTAGATCGACTGTAGAGGTGATAATTTGAGTCACTGTATCTAAGGATAATACCCGTTTAAATACCTCCACCCCTTCTTCCGATGTCATGAACAATTCAGTTAATATTTCTGGTTTTGTGGCTAATTTATCAGCTAATTCGCTAGTTAGCCAATTATCCCAATTAACACTTATCCAGGGTACAGAATTTTCCTGGTTGTGTTTGTGAATAAAAGCATCTGTAAATAGGTGTGCTGCTGGATAAGCTGCCATACCTAACACTCCTAAAACAGAAGATAAAGAGGAGATTAATAAGCAGAAATCTAACTCAATTCCCTGTAAAAGCTTTTCTAATACAAACAATCCATGACCATTAGCTCTCAGTTGTTTGTCAGACTCAGTTCTCTTGAGTTCATCAATAGTGCTAAATAATTTTATTCCGGCGGCGTGGACAACTCCATTAATTTGACCAAAATGTTTAAAAGATTGCGCAATCGCAGCTTGCATTTGGGCTTCATTGGCTACATCAGCACTAAAGACTAAAACTTCTGCTCCTGCATTTTCAAGCGCCAGAATTTTTTGTATTTTTCGACTTACTTTGTCTTGCTCATCATGAGTAGTTAGCCATGTTTCCCATTCATCTTTCTTGGGAAAAGCTGAACTCCCAGTTAAAATCAACTTGGCTTGTACTGTCTGAGCTAAGTATTGAGCAAGTTCAAGACCAATACCTCCTAATCCACCAGTAATTAAGTAGATTCCTTCTTTCCTCAACCGAGTTTTTAATATGTCTGTACTATCCGCTAAATGGATTGGCTCAAAAGTTTTTAGCCAGCGATGATGTCCACGGTAGGCAACAACTGACTCAGATGATTTGGCGTTTAGTTCTGCCATAAGTTGGTCTACGAGCTTATTTTCTTGGAAAGTTCCTGTAGCAGGAAGAACGACATCAATACTTCGGCAGGTAATGTTGGAAAACTCTTGGGGAATGACTTTGCACATTCCTAGCGCAGTTGCTTTTTCTGGAGTTAACCTTTCTATACCTGTAATGTCGTAAATATCATTAGTGACAACCAGGATATTGAGGGGAGAGGTAATATCTTGTTTACTAATCGCCTGTGCGAGAAAGAGCAAACTGTAAAAACCTAGATTTTGACAATTCTCAAAAAACTCGATTCCCGATTGTCTCTGATTGTTCGATGTGAGACTCCATAAATGGATAATCTCATCTGGAACTTTGCCTAACATTTGCAATTCTTTGAGCAAGGCATCGTAGTCATTAGGCTGCTGGGGATTGATGGTATATTCACCCTCGCCAAGTTTGCTGAACTGCTCTCCCGTTACTACAGCAATTACATCTTGGTTGATAAGTTCCAGATGTTGGACAATTTGTGAGCCTACTTGACAAGTATCGATGAAGACTAACCAGCATTTTTTCGACTCTGATTTAACAGCAACAGGTGTGAGTGCTTGCTTCCAGACTGGAATATAGAACCAGTCAGCAATATCAGGCTTTTTATAGTCTGCTGAATAAGAATCTCTTGATTTTTTCTGGGGTTCAATCCAGTACCGTTGACGCTCAAAGGGATAGGTTGGTAAAGGAAGTCGGTGGCGGCGTTCGGAAGCGTAAAAGCCAGACCAGTCTACTGAAAGTCCCACCAGCCAGAGTTTACCCAGTGTACTCAGCAAGAATTTTACATCTGGGTGTTCCTCTTTAGGATGATGTAGCGAAGAGAGTACTACCCGTCCATCTGCCCGATCTAAATGCTTTTTAACCAGAGTAGAGAGGGTGCGTCCAGGGCCAACTTCTAGGAAAATGTGATTAGGTTCAGAGAGCAACTGGGTAATGCCATCCGAAAACTGCACAGTTTGTCGTAGATGTCTAGCCCAGTAACTGGAATCGGTGGCTTCTGTGGCTGTAATCCAGCTTCCTGTGAGGTTGGAAATAAAGGGAATGTTGGGAGGATTGAGCTTGACTTTTTTGACTTGTTCCTCATAGGACTTCAGGATAGAGTCCATCATTGAGGAGTGAAAGGCATGGGAGGTATGAAGACGACGACAGTCTACACCTTGAACCGTAAGTTTTTCCTGAAAAGCATCTACAACTTCATCGGTTCCCGAAACTACGCACAAAGCTGGCCCATTGCTGGCAGCTAATGATAAATGTTCATTGAGTAGAGTTTTAACCTCTACCTCTGGCAGTGGAACGGAGAGCATGGCACCAGCGGATAGCTGCTGCATCAGTTGGCCACGAGCTGCTACTAGTACCAAGGCATCTTCGAGAGACATTACGCCAGCAAGGCAAGCCGCAACATATTCCCCAATACTGTGACCTATCATGGCTTGGGGGGAAATACCCCAGGACATCCACAACTGAGCTAGGGCATACTCAATGACAAACAAAGCTGTTTGAGTAATGTCAGTCTGTTGGAGTTTCTCTTTTGCTGTAGGAATTTCTGATTGACTCGGATAGATTAGCGATCGCAAATCCAGTCTTAAGTGAGGTTTGAGTAATTGACAGCAGTAGTCAACTTGTTGCTGAAATTTTGGCTCACTTTGGTATAGTTCTTTACCCATGTCCACATACTGACTTCCCTGGCCAGGAAACATGAAGACAACAGGGCGATCGCCTGGTTCTTGATAATGGGTCAAAACTTGCTGTGGCTCAAGGGATGTGAGCAACTTCACTGTATCATCAATCGTCTGACCAAGCAGCAGGCGACGATAGTTGAATTCCCTACGTCCCACTTGGAGAGTATAAGCCACATCCGCTAAGTTGAGGTGAGAATGCTTTCTGAGGTGTTGGGTGAGATTCTCTGTCGCAGTTTCCAACGCCGACTCAGTTTTGGCTGAGAGTACTAACAACTGCCAAGGGCGAGACGGACTAGAGACTGGCAGCACCGGGGCTTCTTCAAGAACCACATGGGCATTTGTTCCACCAATGCCCAAAGAACTAACACCAGCACGGCGAGGAGTCAATCCTGCTTTCCAATCAGTGAGTTGAGTATTGACGTAAAAGGGAGTATTAGGAAAATCAATCTGGGGATTGGGTTGCTCGAAATTTAGGCTGGGTGGTATTGATTTGTGTTGAAGAGCTAGAACTGTTTTAATGAGTCCTGCTATGCCGGCTGCTGCATCTAGATGACCGATATTTGTTTTAACTGAACCGATTGCACAGAAGCCCTTTTTCTCAGTGCTGGCACGAAAAACCTTAGTCAGCGCCGCAATTTCAATAGGATCGCCCAAGGCTGTTCCTGTACCGTGGGCTTCAATATAGTTAATGGTTTCAGGCTCTACTCTTGCTAACATGATGGCTTCTGCAATCGCATCGGCTTGACCATCGACACTAGGCGCCGTGTAGCCAACTTTCATGGAACCGTCATTGTTAATGGCTGCACCTTTAATCACCGCCAGAATACAGTCACCATCAGCAACAGCATCTGCCAGTCGCTTTAAAACTACAACTCCTACACCATTACCAATGGTGATTCCCTGCGCTTTGGCATCGAAAGCACGACAGTGGCCATCGGGAGATAAAGTTCCTCCTTCTTCATGCAGGTAGCCTGTTTTTTGGGGTACTCGGATTGAAACTCCACCGGCCAAAGCTATGTCACATTGGTAATTAAGTAAACTTTGGCAAGCCAGTGTTGTCGCAACTAAGGATGTAGAACAGGCAGTTTGAATTGTAATACTTGGTCCAGTCAGATTTAATTTGTAAGAAACACGAGTCGTGAGAAAATCTTTATCATTACCAATTAAGGTTTGGTAGCATTTCGCTGAGCCTACTTTGTCACTGTTCAAATCAAAAGACAGATAATCATTAAAACTTGCACCTGCATAAACTCCAATCCGACTTTTACATCTTTGGGAATCATAGCCAGCATTTTCTAGAGCTTCCCAGGCACACTCTAAAAACAGGCGGTGTTGCGGATCTGTTGTTTCAGCTTCCCTAGGGTTAAAGTCAAAGAATGAAGCATCAAATAATTCTATATCTTCTAATATTGCACCGACTTTGACATAACTTGATTCTTTTAAAGCAGCATCATTTATTCCAGAAGCTATCAATTCTTCATCCGTCAAAACCGAAGTTGATTCTAATCCAGTTTGCAAATTTTGCCAAAACTCTCCAAGATTTTTAGCTCCAGGAAAACGACCGGCTATACCT
>DBGGTD010000577.1:0-7132 GCA_051162585.1 Elainellaceae cyanobacterium | reverse complement strand
GCATTGGGCATCCCGCCGTTGGCGTCAACTCGAACGTGGGTGTGGCTTCCTCGCTGCACAAGCCGCACGTAGTCATCAAATGGATTGCTGTTGCTGTAGGCTGGCCGATCAAAAATTTGGCTGATATCGATGACATCTTGACTGAGGTTGAAGTCGGTCATCGTGTCTCGTCTATCGGCCAATTGCCGATAGACAATGCGATCGCTCCCCCGCCCGCCTGTGAGGGTGTCTGCGCCGTTTGTTCCTATGAGAATATTATCTCCATCCAACGAATTGACAGGAGAAGACGGATTGATGAGCTGATTGCCAAAGTCGATGCCTGTTCGGGTTTGTCCTGGGGCGATCGCCACGGTGTACGCGGTGCTGCCAACTCCCTCCACGACCACATCATCGACGTACCAGCCTTCTAACGAATTCAGTAGATGATCAACCGTATCAAAATCAAACCGAATCTGAATGATATTACCCACATACGGAGTCAGGTCAACCGTCGCCGATCGCCACACAGCCGCATTGGTTGCAGATACATTCAAGCCATTGCCCTTCTCGATGACAGGCTGAAATGCGCCTCCATTTTGAGAAATGAGAACACGAGCGCGATCGCTCTCCCCACCCGGTTCAACATTCAAAAAATAGTTGAATGACAGCTCTGCGGCTGACAACGATGCCAAATCGATCACCGGAGAGATGACTTGCCCTGCCGTGCGATCGCCCGCGTTGGGCGTCACATTGTACGTCCCGCCGCCTGCGATATTTTCTCCCGTTCCAAAATAGAGGCTGTCATCCGCCGAGTGCCCAACCTGGATGCCGCGCCCCGTTGACAGATGCCACAGCCCTTCAACCGAGTCATTCGCGTTATCGATCGTAAATCCGTCTAAGTCGGGAGTCCCCACCTCGTCGCTAAAGTCGGCATTCAGCAACACAATGTTGCCCATCGTTGGAAACGTCTGCGTCCAGTCGGGGGGGACACTTTGAGCAACGGTGTAGGTTCCAGGAGCTACATCCTGGAATCCATAGTTACCTTCGACATCCGTGATTGTGCTCGACTCTCCTAAATCCAGCACCCCGTTCTGGTTGTCATCCAAATACACTGTCCAGTTGGCAAGTCCGGGTTCAGCCGAGTCGCGCACCCCGTTGCCATTGAGATCATCCCATACACTGCCTGAAATTTGCCCCAATTCATCAACAGGTGGAACAGTGCCGATAATGCTATCAATCCACGCGAGCTTTTCAGGGTCAGAAAGAATCACGCCGCCGCCACCGCTGCCAAACGTGCCTTGAATCACCGCCTCTTCTGGAGGCGCAAAGGCATCGGGAAAGGCAAAGGCAAACGTATTAACACCCGCCAAAAGCAGCGCATCACCCACCTGAATAAAGCTTGGCCCACCCGAGTCACCCGGACCAACCGTTGTTTCAACCGTATTGCCCAGCGTCAATTCTGACCCTAACACTGCTAGAGAATTCGTTGACGCATCAGGGCCATCAAAATCAAATAGGAAATTTTCACTAACGTCCGGGATAAACTGCGTTAGCAGGGTCGTATCTTCGACTTGATTTTGCCCAACTCGTTTAATGGCTGGGTTGGCCGTGCCTTCTACAAACCCGACTAGACCATTGCCGGTTGTGCCATAACCGACCATCGTGAGAATAGTGTCGGGCTGCAACGGGTCGCGAAAGATCGAATAAATCGGCACATTAGCGGGTAAATCGTCGCTCAGCGTCACGATCGCCAGGTCATTGTTGAGGCCATTTGAAAAGCCCGCATACTCCGGAAAAAGATCGAGAGCGCTTGCTGAGATGCGTGTTGACAAATCGATGCCCACATTCAAGTTGACCGTGACATCCTCAGGCTGCACGTCGATGATGCCGTCTTCCCCCTCTACATCGAGGCAGTGAGCCGCCGTGAGAATATGTCGGGGGCTAATCGCCGCACCGCTACACAAAAATGATTGGGTTGGAGAAGGGGTGATACTGAGGCTGCCGACTCCAGCAAACGGTGAATTCGCGGTGTTGGGATCGACGCGATTGGCTGGAAAATCAGGAGGAGTTCCGCTTGGGGTTCCGGCAATGATCAGCGGCTGAACCTGAAGTCGAGAATTATCTAAATAGTGAATGGAAGAGGCGATCGCCTCTTCCTCCAAAGGGGGGCGATTTGCGAGTGCAGAGTCCCGCATAACCATACGACATGACCTTAGATAACGTTTATTGACGAATACTTGGTGAACAATCCACGATTTGATGCATCCCGATGGCTATATCGAGTCCGTCGTCGGATCTAGAGTGTTCTCTCAGGCAAAACTCCAGTTCTGGACGTTGAGGAGAGGGTATTTGCGAACTTGCCTGCTGTTTAGGGTAGCAGGTCACGATTCGCAAAGCCTGCTATTGGTAACACATCTTTGGACTGGGAAGAGATTAAGAAAGAAAAGGCGAAACCCACTATCCTATGGTTAGACCTTAATCGAAAGATTAAGCTGCACAGTGCTTGACTAAGTCTATCTTGTTGACTATTATGCATACAGAGCTAAGCTCAGGGGTAGTCGTATGACTGCCGCACTAGACCGCGCCGGCACGGAGGTGGCGGTTTTTGTGTTTTAAAACGAATTGTCAAAACAGTAATATTTTATTCCCATATTTTCAAGATTATCGGGTGGTAAAACTGTATCAACTAACTTCTCGCGCTGGATCAGCTCCTGAAATGCCCGATTGTGAGGCTGGTCTTTAGATTTTGCTACGGGATACAAGCACAGATCAGCAATTTGTAGGATAGGGTTATTCTTGGACTTACCCTCAATACCAGTGAGAACCCTCTGTATCTGGTTAGATGTTAGCGGTGCGTATTTAGTTGAAGTTTCAGTGCTGAAGGGGGCTCCTGAATCCCTCAAGTCGTTAAAGTAACTGGTTATGAGTCTGTCTTCCTTTCTACCCGCTTTTTCAAAGTAAACCATGACCTTTCCGCCCTGAAGGGCGACATATTTGCTGACGCGCTCTAACAAAATTGAGAACGCACTCTTCATCATCTCCCATGTATTGCTACCATAGCGGTCGAGATACCGATCTAGATAGCCTTTTCGAGAAACAACACATCCGTGAACAATGATAAGACATTGAGCAATTGTAGCTGTCAGGTCCTGCAAGAACTGATTTTGCTCATCTTCCGACCTGCGCCCTAGCCATGCAAAGTTCTTCTTTCGACTCCGAATTTCGTTGCCATGTAGAGGAACACTTTCATCGATTCCCCAACGTTGTTTAAAGTCCGCAATTTGTAGACTGATGCTGCTTTCATCTTTGCGCTGAATTAATACTCCCCCAACAGCGAAGTAGCTAGCTGAGTCCCTAGGATTTGGCTTGGGACTGCCACTCTCATCCATGTAGAATGCAAACGATTGACTCACTAAGATTGAACCAAAATAAAGACGCCGGGCTGGGAAACTAAACTACCATACGATAATTCAACTGTTGGTTCGGTGTCTAACCAGCGCTTGCACAGGATGGTCAGCGCTACTACTACTTTAGGCGTGTCACAACACTACTCGCTGCTGACTACTAACCGCCGCTATCTCAGGGTTATCCTATGACCTCCCTACTCCTTGGGTCGCCCTAGCTCTTGTTGAGCAGTCTGAGCTAGGTGTTGAATATCGTTCAGCGTCGGAGCGGTATTTGCACTACCCATCGCCATCCAGAGCAAATACTCTATGTTTCCGGCTGGCCCCAATAGCGGTGACCAGGTTAACCCGGCAAAGTTCCATCCCAATTCATGGGCTGAGTTTAAGACATGGGCGATCGCCCCTGCCTGAATGGTTGCATCGCGCACCACACCTTTTTTGCCGACTTTCTCGCGCCCCACTTCAAACTGAGGTTTGACGAGTAACACGACTTCGCGAGGGGGGTGCAATAACGTCCATAGGGCAGGCAACACTTTTGATAGTGAAATAAATGAAACATCAACGACTCCCAAATCGGCATCGGGCTGATCCGACTCATAAAGCTGGCCTGGGGTAAGATGGCGCAGGTTGGTGCGCTCTTTGATGATCACTCGTGGATCTTGGCGCAGACTCCAGGCCACTTGCCCGTAGCCCACGTCCACGCCGTAAACTTTCATTGCTCCAGCTTGCAGCAAGCAGTCGGTAAACCCGCCGGTCGAAATGCCACCATCTAAACAGACGCGCCCGTCAACCTGAATCGGAAATTCTGATAGTGCTTTTGATAGTTTTTCGCCCCCCCTCGATACAAAGGGCGATCGCGCTTTGACTTGAATCTCTACTGCCTCATCCACCTCCGTTCCAGGCTTGTCAATCACTTGCTGATTGACCATCACCTCTCCCGCTCGAATCAGCCGCTGTGCCTGCTGTCGAGAGTCGCAAAGATGGCGGTCCACTAACAAAACATCAATTCGTTGCTTTGGCATACTTAGGAGCGATTTAGGAGCGAGTGTAATCATTCTGCTGCAAGTACTTTGCTCAACACAGTGACAGGTAAGTCTCCAATTCGGCGAAAGGCGTCATCATTTGTTAAAAATAGCGTACAGTCCTGCATCAACGCGGTTGCAGCATGGATGGCATCCGGTGTCTTTAGATTTGTAGAGGCACGCAAGCGGGCTGCCTCTCGAAGAACAGTCTGATCAACTGACATCAGATGCATTGAGGATCCAAGCAACAACTGTTCGTAAGTTTCAACCAGAGTTTCGTCAGAATTCCTTAACGGA
Organism: Elainellaceae cyanobacterium; assembly: GCA_051162585.1. Lineage (GTDB taxonomy): Bacteria > Cyanobacteriota > Cyanobacteriia > CAZCXK01 > CAZCXK01 > DBGGTD01. Next base: position 2,430 of record DBGGTD010000577.1, on the reverse strand, counting down.
ACCACCAGAGTTTCCATGAGAGTCAGCTCACTACTCATAATAGTGATCTCATTGGCTTGAAACATTGCCCATAAAGGACGAAGCAAGGAGTAATAGCTCGGATTCTCTTCAATCGTGTAGATAACAACTGAAGTGTCCACATAAACTAGAGCTGATGAAAGAATTTCTAGTCGTCCCATGACTCTCGTTCAGCTCGAATTTGTTGATCAATTTCTTCTGCTGTCCGAGTTGCATGTCGCTTTCGCGCATTTTCGATGATTTCTAAAACAGTTTGTTTCTTCTTATGCGTCTGCTGGTTAGAAGGGTTCGGCAAAATAACCAGCACCTCGACTTCTTGCCCTTCTGAACCCGGTGGTAATTCGAGTTCGAGTCGATTATCCGATGAGACTATGGCACGAATTCGCAGAGCAGATTGCAGCTTCGCTGGATGGTGTAGATTCGTCGGCATAGCACAGCTTCTCCTAACCTCTGTAGCTCTAGCGTAAAGTATTCAATGCTGATTAGTTCTTAGAGTAGCTAAGATATCGCGAGTCTCTGGGCGATCGCCCCCACTTTCGTAGTCAATCGCACCACTGAGCATATCAATCTTGTGACAGGATAATGAGCTAATCAGTGAATTTCTGAATCAGGAGTGGGCATCTCCATCAGGGCACTATCATAATTGATCAGCCTCAATTGATCAGCCTCCTCTGCTGAACGGTGAAGAGTTGGCATGTTGAATATCCGGTGAATCTACCCTGGGAAACGAGTCAGTGCGACACGAATGCCGTTTGTGGGTTAATTTAGCTTTCATCACGAATAACCTGCATTGTTGTGTCAGCGTGACGGATATGTTGTTAATGCATCTGCCTCAAAACATATCTGTGGGACTCTGTTAATTCTGGAATATTATTCATTGACAACTCATTGACAACAGCGAGTGAATATCCCATTTCTGCGCGAATTCCCCCGCATTAGCTCGACACCTGTCAGTCATCTTCCTAGAAGTCTTAGCTCATTAGAAACCTGGGGCTTTGGTCTAACGGGGCTATTGCTTTGGCTTGGTGCCGCACCTGGCATGCAGGCAGAATTAGGGGCGCAGGCGATTTGGGTGTGGCTTCCAGGAGTCGTTATCGGAGTAATCGTTAATCTCCAAGTCAAGCATCTAGGCAGTCTCTGGCCTGATCTATCGGGTGGAACGCCCAACTATATTACTCGCCTCCTGCCTGATGCACCGTTTCTCAGCACGTATGTTGCACTCGGATATTTTATTAGCTGGGTGGCCGTCTTACCTGTCAATGCCATTATCTTGACCGCTTTAATTGAGTCAAATTTAGCCCCACTGGGTTTGCATTGCCCACGGGTGATCTTAGAAATTGGATTTACGATTATCGCTTTCTTCGTTGCCTTTAGTGGAACTCGTGCCCTCGGCATTCTTCACTTGGTGTTTGTGGTGCCTGCGGTTGTGCTATTGCTTTGGTTTTGCGTTCAGGGAGGCGGCTGGCTGCTGATTTCATCGGCTAGCCCTGGCGTGATGCCGTCAGATTGGTCGACCTTCGATGGGATGAAATGGGCGAAGTGGTACATTATTGCGACGTATGCCGTCTATGCCTGCGAAACCTCATCGACGTTTGTTGCTGACAGTCGTCAACCTCAAGCAACACTCCGCATTCTCCCGATCGCAGCGGGGTTGATCCCAGTGGTATATCTAGTCGGATCGTGGGTGTTGATGCGACTTGCTCCCTTGTCTTCAGTGACACCCAATAAATTGACAACAAACCCGTTTGAGCAGATCTTAATTGCCACCCCGTTTTGGGGACAATCTGCTCCATTTTTAGTGACATTTTTGATTGCATCAGGAGCCTTATTGTCATGTGCGACTGCCGTTTCTAACTGCCCTAGAATTCTTTATCAGCTTTCTTTGGATGGGTATTTACCGTCTATATTCTCGGTGACGTCTCGCTCTGGGGTGTTGGGTCCGAGTCTAGTGTTAACCCTATCCCTCAGTTTGGTGTGTTTGATGTGGGGGGATGTCCATCGAATCGTTATGGTGACTGGCGTGGGGTGGCTGCTGTCGTTTGTGGTCTTTCACTGGGGATTATGGCGACAGCGTGAAACCTTGGATGTGTTGTACCCGTGGGGGTCGCTGGGGTTTGCCAGTTTAGAAGCGATCGCCCTCGTTGCGGGTGGTATTGCCTGGGGGTGGCACGATTTGCTGATTGGTCTAGCGCTCCCCGTTTTGATTGGCCTTGGATGTTATCTGGTTCCGCAAATTCCGCTGGCTCCGTTTCGGGCGGAGGTGTGGCGATCGCCTGACAATACGGCGGTCAAAGAGGGTCGCGATTTTGTTGCGATTCAGGTGAGCGGGCTGATTACCCTGATTTGCGGAGCGATCGCCATCAGTTGGGGCATCCGATCAATGATTGATGGTGCGCCCGATGTGATCAGCGG
>DBGGTD010000576.1:0-3025 GCA_051162585.1 Elainellaceae cyanobacterium | reverse complement strand
CCGACATGGAAGAATCAACGCATCAAATCCATGATGCTCTCGAAGATGAAATTGAAGCTACGCGTAGCTCTTTTGAAACACTGGATCAGGCACTCCATGAGCTAGAAAGCCGAGTCGGCCAATTCACCGAAGTCTCCGCGAAGCTTGATTCGCTTTCAAACGATGTTTCTTCCTACCAAAGTAAGGTCGAATCAGAATTTGAAGACCTGAATCGGCGTTTAGAGCAAGAGGATTTAGATGAAATACAAGGTCGTATTGATACAGCTCAGGATACATTCGCTCAATTTCTAAAAAATTTCGAGGAAAACATTAAGCAAAATGCCGAAGAAAAACTCAGAGATGAAATTACAGAGCTAATTTCTGGATATGAAGCAGTTTGCGAGAATGACATCAAGCCTCAGTTAGAAGAAGAATTCCAGACGCCAGTTCAGGATCGGGCTGATGATTTGTCGAGTGATCTTGAAAGAAGTAAAGAGCTTGCCCTTAGAGCGAATGAAATTGCCCGAGATAGTGAAATCAATGGAATTCCTGCTATGCAAAGTGCACAGAATACAGCCAAAGAGATTGATGAATGCTTAGAAGCACAGATGTCTTGATTCAGTCGATTGATTAGGAGAACAGTACACCATGAATACAGCCGATTCGCTAGAACAACTTGTTCTTGAGGCTCCTGAGAAATTACATCTCTTGGTTCAAGCCGTCTCATCGATGCAAGAGCTTGTAGAAGAAATTGGTATTAATTTAGAGGAAAAACAGCATCAGGTCGAGGAGCAATCTGCCCAGCTTGAAGCAATCCTGAGTGGGTTACAAACAGAAGTACAAGTAAAAAATACTCAAGTTCAAGAGCATGTTGCCGAGTTAGCTGAGAATTTTATCTCGTTTCAAGATTTTTTTTCTGAAGGTAGGCAGGTTTTGCTCTCCAGCATTCACGAATCCCTAGCGGTTACAGTCATGTTTCAGGATGCTGTTGATCAGTGGCATCAGACTATCGAAGCGTCTGGAGAAGGGATTCAAAATGCCCTTGTTCAGTCTCAAGAGCTAATCCAAGCCAGCCAAGAGCAGCTTGAAGGGGCGATCGCCACTACAGAACAGCATGTCGAGCAGCTCGGGCAGTGTATCGACACCTCCGATACTGCAATTGATACCCAAGTCGATCAGTTGATTGAAGCAATCAATGAGAACCAGAGTGTCCTAAATCAAGCGGTTGAAGAATTTGATGGGGACTTAGATCAGTCAGAAACTGACTTCTCGCTAGAGCTGGAAACCGATGTGCTTGGTTTCCTAGAAGCCGAAGTCGATGGTCAGGTTCAAACCATACAAGATTTGATGGAAGAAATTGATACTGATATTCGAGCTGCGGTGAGCAAAATCAGAGAGCTAGATTCGGAAATCGTCAGCGACTTCGATCAGGCTTATGGTCAAATTCCATCTAAGCTTGACGATCTCGATCGAGAGGCAACTGAGTTTGATGACTTGGTTTACGAAATCATAACGACGACTGAGCAAAAAGTGCAAGCTGCAAAAGAACAAATTTGTCCCTGATTTTATCTCCAATAATCCCCCTGTATCACTGCTCAAAGCATTGCTTAAATTATAAGGAGACATTGTGGCTGATTTTCAAACGAACTTGGTAGAAACCACATCTAGGCTAACCTTGGTGATTAGTCGAGCAGAAGAAGCCCATATCAATGTCCAGAGGCTTCAGTCAGAGGCACTACGAATACGTGAGCACGTAGAAGAGTCCTGGAGTGAAGTATCGGAACATCGTGAATCCTTTCAAACTGCGGTAGAGAATTCCCAAGCCGAATTAACGAGTGAATCGGAAGCCGCCATTGAAGCTCTCCTCCAGCTTCAAAACAAGATTGGTCTAGTTCAGGAGGAACTTGCCAGCGAGTTTGAGGAAACCCATGAAGTGGCGATCGCCTTAAGCAGTAAAATCGCTGAACTTGGCAAGGAGCTAGGAACCGAATACACGAACACTGAAACCAACATTCGTCTGCTCGCTAGTCAACAAACGGGGATAGACCTAGACGCGACGGTGTTGAGCCTCACCGATAGCCTGAGTGAAATCGATAGCTCAGTTGGCGGGTATCAGCTCAGCGTTGAAGGACAAGCCGACGCTGTTCAGGAACTGATTAGCTCCCACTGCTTACCTACACTTGACGCTCGGTCAACTGAATGCACCGATCACGTTGAGGGAATGCTGACCTTCTTTGAAAACCAGCTTAACTCGATGAAAACGGCAGCACGGGAAGAAATAGAACGCATCTTTCAGCTTGTTGATGAAGGTCAAACCCTGTTTGAGGGAGGAGAAAGTCATGAGTTTAAAGGGTTAAACAATTTATCCGACGAGCTGAAGACGGTCACTTCAGTCGTTGAAGGATTTATGGATCGGCTTGCAGCGGCCCTGCGTGAAGCCGCATCCCAGGTGGTTACTGGGATAGAAAAGCAGGCTGAGATGCTCAATGAAACCATAGATAATTTTGAGGAAACATCTAAGCAATTGCAGGAAACGAAAGACGCACTGGAACAATATTAGTGATTCAGGATCACCACTATGACTACACAAATTCGTCATCCCAATCAAGCAACGTATAGGCCAGACGGTTTACAGATTGGTCAACAACTGCGCGGACAGTACCGAATTATAGAGCCTTTAGGGCGAGGCGGCTTTAGCGAAACCTATCTTGCTGAAGATCAGAAGAAACCCGATACGCCTGCTTGCGTGATTAAGCATCTTAATCCCCTAGTGTTTGCTGATGCGATCGCCCCGGAAGATGCCCATTCCCGCTTTCAAAGGGAAACAGAAATGCTGGAACTACTAGGCTGTCACGACCAGATTCCGCAACTGTTGAACTATCTTGAGGAAGAGGGTCAATCCTATCTGGTGCAGGAGTGGATTGATGGGCGATCGCTCCGGGCCGCCAAGCAAATACCTTATTTACTGCCAATGGAGATAAGACGATCTCCATGTGGAATTTGGCATCGGGGCAGATCGTGCAGCGTTTAGAGGATCACTTCGGAG
>DBGGTD010000575.1:0-2202 GCA_051162585.1 Elainellaceae cyanobacterium | reverse complement strand
AAGTGAAGCTCTGTTCTTATAAATGTGCAGGGTCTAATGCAGTGACGTTCAATCACCTCTTAGAAAAATCCGAGATGCCCACAGATAACTATAATTCTCGAACACGAGAAAACATCTAGCCCTACGGGCTCAGTTTTGTGTGTAGAACCCGCGCGCCGCGCGGGTTCTACACACGCTCAGCGTCCTAACGCGAAAGCGTAAGGCTATATTTTTCGGCCTACCGTCCTCTTTGAGGAAGATAAGCGACTGGGTTAACCGTTCCTTGATTGGGAAGATGAACTTCAAAGTGAACGTGAGGCCCGGTGCTGTATCCCGTACTCCCCATCTCAGCAATTTGTTGACCCTGGTCAACTTGCTGCCCTGCTCGAACCAAGTTGCGGCTGTTGTGGGCGTATCGTGTTTTACTCCCATCGGGGTGGCGAATGTCTACCATGTTGCCATATCCACCAGAATTCCAGCCAGAGAACTCGATAGTTCCGGGTGCCGCTGCAAAAACAGGCGTTCCAACTGGGGCGGCGATATCGATACCACGATGCATTCTCCCCCAACGCCAACCATAACCGGACGTTAAAACTCCTCTAGCGGGCCAACGATATCCCTCAAAGATCGGTGATCCCTCAGGCAAATAGTTCTCAGGACCAGGCATGGGAGGCAGGTCGGGAGACACCATTCGTCCTGTAATGGGTTCACGCAGAGGGACGTAATTTTGGGAACCTAGGGGCGCAGTTGCGACTTGATTTGACTGCGAGCTTTCTGATGAATCAGATGCATCAGCGATCGCAGTGACTTGGCGCTGCTCGGAATAGGGTGTCAAAGTAGGCTGAGAGTCTAACGGTTGTTCTGGTCGAGCATCAAAGTCAGGATTGATTGCATCTGAAGATTCCAATGGCCCCATGAAAGGCATCAGCACGCCTGAAGAAGACGGCAGCGAGGCAATCCGCTCCTCTGCCGATGAGGAACCTTGTTGATCATTGGCAGGCTGATCGCTCCGGTACTGATCTGCTAACGCCCTAATCTCAGACATCAAATTCTCAACATAAGGGTTGGGAGTCGATTGAGAACCTGAGCTAGATAGCCTGTCGTCAAAGTGAATAGCGACGGTTTGAGTGTCTTCAGATGTGGCAGATTGAGATGACGCCGCATCTGGAGGGATAGCTAAATTTGAACCAGCAGCATCACTCTCAGCAGATAGAGTTGACTCACTACGAGCTTTGCCGACCTGGTTTAGAGGAGTAGGTTTGTCAACCATTAAGTGCAAGGGAAGAGAGGGAGAATTCTCTTGCTCAGGCGTATCGGCTGCTACGCTGTCTGCACCACTCAAAGAGAATGGCAAAGATGAGGCTGTTACTCGCGAATCTACTGGAGGAATAGACACCTTAGTGTCTGCTGAATCCAATGGGATCACAAGCTTTTGACCTTCAAGAATCAGGTTTGGATTATTTAGCTTGTTGATTTCAGAAATCTTTTCCTGCGAAATACTATATGCGTTGGCGATCGCCCCAATGGTTTCTCCTGATCTAATCTGATGAATCAAGCCTGACTCATCAAAACTTGACTCAGGTTCATTCGTCGACTGACTACTATGTGACGAAGCATCTGAGCCACTCTGATTGTCCAGAGATCTTGGAGATTCAAGCTCAGCCGATGGAGAAAATTTCGGTATTATCAGGGTCTGATCATCTGCCAACTGATCCGGATCAATGATTTGATTTGCTTCAATCAGGACACTTGGAGAAAGTTGATGTGCGCGTGCGATTGTACTGATCGTGTCACCTTGCTCAACCTGATATCTGACAAATTCTACGGACTCATTCGCCTCATTAGAATTCGGCTCATTAGAAATTGGCTCATCCGGTTCGATTTCTGACGCCGTCTCAATCTGACTGCTGTAGCGTTGCTCTACGCCAGAATTCTCGAGATCTGCACGTTGTAACTCCGCCAAGCTGCTCTTCAGGCGATTTCTCTTCTCTAGCATCGTCGTTAGGGTTTGCTCTTGCCTTGCCTTAAGAACGTGTTGAGAAGAGTCTGAAATTGTCGAAATCTGTAATTGAGCAAGATTACGACTGACCACAGGTTGGGTAGCGGAGGAAGGCTGCTCAGACGGCGAGGAAGCAATCTGCCGCGAAACAGAATGATGGTTTTGCGAGCTAGACGGAATCACCAAAGAACTTCCAACTCGCAAAATAGAATCTGGGGTCAAAC
>DBGGTD010000574.1:0-6610 GCA_051162585.1 Elainellaceae cyanobacterium | reverse complement strand
CGCCAATGCACCGCGGAGGTTAATCGCGGTGCTGTCCAACTCTCGCATGCGACGCAGTTGGGCTTCGAGAAGCTGCACGGCTTGAGCGGCTCGTCCGGTTTCACGGAGGGCGAGGGCATAGGCGATCGCCTCATTTGCGCCCAGAGTGCCGCCTGCCGCCTGATAGCGACCAAATAGCTCAAGCCCCTGCTGATAGTTGCCCGAATAGGTGTAGGCTTGGGCGGCGCCGAGCACCACTACTGGCGTCGGATTTCGCTGAAGCACAACCTCATAGTCTGCGATCGCCTCGCCAAACCGCCCTTGATAGACATAGAGCAGCGCCCGTTGGGCTCGTGCATCTATGTCATTTGGGTTGAGATTGAGCAGGCGACTCAGGGCTTCGATGCCTTGGTCTTGCCACTCAGAACGAAAGCCGCCGAGTAGCCCTAGAGCACCCAGCGCTAGCTGATTATTGGGGTCAATTTCAATAACGCGCTGATAGGCTCGAAATGCGTCTGCATCTCGGCCTGCCCGACGATAGGCGATCGCCACACCCAGCCAGCCTTCTAGGGAATTAGGATATTGTTGCAGCGATTGCTCAAAGCGGGCGATCGCTGCATTCACTTGACCTTGATTTAGCAACGTGTAAGCTTGTCGAATCGAGAGCGGAACGGCCTGTGCAAACACCACCGACGCCGTCATCAGCGGCATCATTGGCACGAGTCCGGTCAGCAGCCCAAGACTGATCAGGTAGCTCCATCCTCGTAGTCGAGAGGAATGGGGTCGAAAGGCAGATTTCATAGGGGGTATAGCCTTCGAATGCATTAGGGTAGAATGTCAAACGTCGTTCGGATTCGGATTCCAGCGACGGTTTCACTAAACTCGTCACGCTGTTGAAGCGTCACACCAAGACGCGTATTCGGATTTGATAGCAGCGGAAAGTCGTAGAATACCTCCACTACATCAGGGGTTTTATCGTCGCGCTCTTGCCGCAAGTCATCATTTGACAGGGCACGACCATACGCCAAGCCCAGCCGGTCATTTCGCATAAACACATCCAAAAAGTTAAAGCCGCCGCTAAAAGTATCCGCAGATAACCCCGCATCCAGGTTTTCATAGCGACCATAGCGACCAAAGAGTCCCATGTTGATTTCTGGGATGAATAATTCAGCATTGAAGCCAAACGATTCTTCGCGATCGCCCTCTTCGATACCAAACACGTCATCGCCGCGATCGAACCCAAAGATTTCAGGCGGGCCATCATTCGTTCCGCCGTCACGAGCAGAGACATAAGTGCCCCGCAGAATCAAGTTGCCAACCCGGAAACCCACTTCACCTGCAAATCCATCTAGGGCAAAATCGCCGATGCTGCGATCTGACGAGAAAGCAGCGGCTCGCACATCCAAATTATCGGTTGGGCTAAAGTTAATCAGCGCCCCCGGACGAGACCCAATGGCATTGGCAGCCAGTGCGGGGTTGGTTTGAAACGCTGGATTAAAAAAGTGAGTCAGCGAATCTTTTGCGAAGCTGTTGCGATCAAAGTACGACGTTAAGTCTAGTTGACCCACGACAAAGCGCAGATTGGGAAGATCGCGCAATGAGGCAGCAAGATACAGCTCGTTGATGTTGAAGCCCTCTGTTTCAGAGTCGCTAAACGCAGTACCCTCGGTTAAATCGAGAGCCCCTCCCACAAGGATTTGAGGCGTTAAATAGTAGGTGCCTGACAGTCGGGCGCGGGCAGAGAAATCGTCATCTACCAAAATGCCTGCACCTTGTAGTTGCAGCGTCGGCGGCGTGATTGGCGTCCGCCCCGTCAGTGAGGTTTGTTGACCATCGGCAGGAGGCGTTGATGGCGGAGGAAACGTAGAGCCAGGAGTCTGAGACGATGGAAACGGAGTGGTCTGAGCACTATCAAACACTGGCTCTACCGGAATCAGCACTGGAAGCGACGGATCAGCCTGCCCAATTAGATCACCCGATCGCCAACTCGAGGGCACCGAATGGCTCACAGAGGCATCAAGCGGCTCAGACGGGATAAACGACGGCTCAAACGACGAATTCATGCCCGAGTCCCAGCGATTGGGAGTGCCGGATTGCCCGACCGATGGCTGATTGGGCACGACAGGAGCAAATGGAGCAGACGGATTGAACGCCGACGGACTCGGAGATAAATAGGTACCTCCGGGTAATTCCCCAGTTGCTGTTACGGGTGTGGGGGGTATCCACGGCGCCGCCGCGACGGGCAACGGAATCGACTCGGTTGACGCAGGCGCAGGTTGCCCCCAGGGATATGACTGAGGAATCGGGATTGAAGTCGTGTAATTCTGAGGTTGCTCCGCTGCTGTGCCAAAACTCAAACTGGCTGCCACTGGAAGTGGCGGTGGTAGCGTATCAGAACTAGAGCGACCGCGACCCGTCGGAGGATTTGCAGGCACGGCAATCAAGATGGGCAATACGCCTTGCACCTCTTGTAGCGACATTGCGTCAAGGCTAGCCGTGGGCAGTGAAGGATGCAGATGAGCCAGCGGGACGGAATGAGTCGGTAGTGCCGATGGAGACACTGCCGACACGGTGTACGCTCCAACTGGAGATCCTCCCATGGACGGCACTTGGGGCATTGAAACGTGCGGAGGTGTGAAATCAGGGTTATAGGCGATCGCTTCTGTAGTCGGCGATTCCACTTCAACGGGAGGTCGGAAGGCAAATCGATCTCTAGACTGATAGGCTTCCTGAACGGGCAGCACTGAAACCGTTATTCCTGTCGAACCAGGAGCTGCCAATTCGGCAGGATCGACAGTCTCCGTCTGATCTAGGGAGTCATCGAGAGACAGGTCAGCAGGGTCATCGAGGTCAAGGCTGATGTCATCAGCCGTTGAGTTTTCGGCAAAATCAGACCGGTAGACAATTTGAGTCGCATTTAATTCCGACTCAGATTCAACTGAGTTATCCCCAGACTCCTCAGACTCCAACGTCGGAAATACCCGCGCAGCAGGAGTGAGTCTCTGAGCAGATTGAACCCGGGTTGAAGGTCGTTGAATAGCGGTGCGATCGCCTCCCAACGTCGGTGGTCCAGGCACTGCTGTAGCGGCAGCGTGGGTGTAGGACGATTGAGGAGCATCAGCCGTCTGGGAATGCGAGGGAGGTGCTTCACGTGCCGGATCGATATCAATATCTATAGATTCAGACAGGGGCAAACGATGGACAGACGCTGCCTCGAATTCGACCTGAACCGTCGTGGATGGCAGCACTGACAGGGCGGATTCTGGATCGGATAACTGCGAAACCAGGTCAGCCGTTTCGTGTTCATCGGGAAGATCTGCACCCGTGTGTGAGAAACGAATTGACTCACTAACACCTTCATTTGCGCCAGAGGATTGAGATGCAAGCGGTGGGAGGGGTTTCCCCTCGTCGCTAGATTTTACTTGTAATGCCGTTAATATTGGTAATGTATCAGCCTGCTGACCGTCTGTTAGCTCATTCTCAGGGAGTGCTTCAACGTCATCTAAATTGACGGTATCCGCATGATTAGATGAGGTCGCAGACGCAACATCTGCATTCAGGCCAACGAGCGCTAGACCAATTCCCATCCACACTAAATTGGTGTTGGAGGGTGTCCGATCGGGGCGCAAAATAAGTTTAGGTAGATTTTTAGATGGCTTAGTCATTCAACAATCAGTTCCAGGTGAATTCTGTATTGGATCCGTTGCAAGACACAGCCGTGCGAATATGGGGTCGAATTCGCACGGCAATGATGCACGCCCGATCCAAACTGGCGATCGCCCAAATTTAGAGGATGTTTGAAAAGTATTGTTCTTGGTTGCCTTGGCGACTAAAGCTATCTTGACAGAGATGCTTTCCTTGGTAACGCTATGTGAATGCGTTACATATCGCTTGCGAAACGCAGGTCCAAGACTTTGGTTTTGCTGGAGTCCGCATAGGCGTCCGCCAATGCGCACGTTGTTTGCGTAGTCGCGGTTTACACTTCGAGAAGCCGCAAGCGTCTATAACCAACAGACTCTTTTCTAAATTCAAACCTTGGTAGATACCGAAGAGAATCAAAATACAACATACTGATATGACCTAAATACGGCGCAGGTTTCGGATGCGATTCTCAGACTGGTAGATACCTTTCAAATGCGAAACTTGCAAAATTGGTTTTCCGGATGCCGGATTTTAATCTCTGTTATTACATCCAGGACTAACCATGCGTATCCGGAACTAAAACTAGCACAATCACAAAAGAATTCTTCGTCAGATTATGTTAATTCCCATCTCTGAATCCGTCTCAACTGCAAACAATACACGTCTAAATTGCCAACGGTTTCTATTATTCAGTCTTGCCTTGCTATTACTGACTCTTTGCACAGGCTGTTCCACCGTTTCAGAGTGGTTTCAGGCTCAAGTTTCGCCGTCTCCTCTTGAGCTGACAATCTTGCAGGTTGAGCCCGCAATTCGCCCCGGCATTTATACCGTGTCAGGAAGCACAACGCTACCCGAACAAGCTCAAATCACCGTTGCCGCAGTTCGCCTGCTCGAAGACTCCCAAAGTACAGATAGCGAAAATGCTGAACCGACCTATGAAATTTTAGATCGGCAGTTCGTTATCGTCGAGCAACGAAACTGGCAAGCAGATTTAAATCTGTGGCGCGTTGCCTCAGACGGCACGTTCCAAGAAGCATGGCAAATTACTCAGCCATATCTGACAACTCAGTTCGAACCCTCACCTGAAGTGACATTTACAGCTACCTTTGATCCAGCGCAGCAGCCGTCCAACTTCCAGGAGCAAATTGAAGAAGAAGGAAACTTAGCCCGACAAAATTTAGCGCAATATAACTCAGATGGAGAACTTTACTTGCAAACCAGCAGAAACTTGACAATTGCCTTACCCACCGGAAGTACTGCACCACCAGAAGCATCGTCTTCTCTCGTCAAAACCATCAGACGCCAAGCTAAGCCTCAAGTTGCTGATACTGCGCCGTCCAGCACAGTGAGCGAGTCAGCCACAGCTCAGAGTCGATCCGATGCGCCGCTCTCGCCCGGAGAGTATTTGCGATAAGGCAACGCTTCACCCAACTCATCTTGAGCTGAAATGAAGCTAACCGTTTCGTATATCATTAGCTCGTTGAAGATACATAAAAAAGGCTGAGCGACTATCGCTCAGCCTTTTTGCTTAGGCTGCGGGTGATGAGAGAGGATTGTGCCCGTGATGAATGGATGCTGCCGAATCACTCCGATGCAGTTTCTCAACCTGAGCCATGACCTGCTTGAGATTGCTGAGCAGTTCGTTAAGCTGAGCCGCATTTTCATGAGAATCATCTTCAAATTGTGCGGACATTTCAATATCTCTGCGTTGGCTAGCAGCAGAACGCACAAAGCCATTTAGCGCTTGTGCAGCAGGCATCGCAGTTGCTGCTGGATTCTGAGCTTGGTAACGGGTATTGAGAGGAGGTTTTGCGCCATATTGAGGAATAGGGGCAGATCGAACATCTGTTGGCACAGAGTTTGATACTTGATAGTGCTGAGTCTGTACAACTGGTGTTTCAGAAACAGGTTGAGAATCTAGTTGACGAGAAGTGATAACATGAGGGTGATTGCTAGTTACTTCACTTTCAAGTCCATCATCTTCAATAAAGGATGCTAAGCCCGATGATTCGAGTCTTGCATCAGAAAACTTTAGCCGCTCAACTAACGCGTCTCGATCCCGTAGTTCTTTCTGAAGCTTGGCAATCTCATCTTTCGATTGAGAAAGTCTACCAGACGATTGACTCCAACCCAGCATAGTCAGGCTCATAACGCCCATACCGAGGCTAGCCGCAGTTGCAAGACCAAGGTAGGGAGCAGCCAACTCTTTGAGTTGACCTACAAACACAGGATCATCTTCCACCTGAATGGTCACAGGCTTAGAATCTAGAGCTGCCATTGGGAGAGTAGAGGCGCAGAAGACCGCCCCTGACAGCATTGAAGAAGAGAGTAGATAACGTGGAATACTCATTGCTCACTCCGTTTAGTTGACGAATAGGCGGTTATCAAGTCACTAAATGGAAGAGGCACCCAAGCGATAACTGGCTTATGTTCGCGACTTAACCTAGTCTGCAGGTTGATGATGGTTACACAGTCAACCTCAACCCGCTTGGTCTCAGACTAACTTTCTCCTAAGTAGATTGCAGTATGGATGTGATGAAGAGTACCGGGGGGTCAATAAAGCTCTGGTAAACTTTTAATACGTGAAATTTGACGAATTGTATCTGATTCAAGTTTTTGCCTAAAAATCAAAAGGCAAGAGTTGTTCTAAAACCTCTAACCCAAAACAGTTTAATGACTTTAAAGGAATAGTTTTGTCTATTAAGACATTACTTTAATACTTCGAGTCAATTTTATAGATTAATACGTTTACGGTAGATTGAGCTAATCATTTTAGATTACGTGTAAAAAGTAATACAAGATTTAATGAAATATGAAGCGTTTCAATATTGTAATTTTGTCATAAAAATCACTAAATCAGAGCCTTTTAAGGAGCCTTCTTGAAGGCTTTAAATTCACTTCACATGACTTGACGAAGAACTGGTAGAAGGCAGAGGGCAAAAGGCAAAAGGCAGAAGGCAAAAGGTAGAAGGCAGAAGGTAGAAGGCAG
>DBGGTD010000573.1:0-5102 GCA_051162585.1 Elainellaceae cyanobacterium | reverse complement strand
GTATGAGCACTCCTCAGGAGCGGATTATCCCGACCGATCTGCGTAACGAGATGTCTCGGTCTTATCTCGAATATGCGATGAGCGTCATCGTGGGTCGAGCATTACCAGATGCCAGGGATGGTCTAAAACCTGTTCATCGCCGTATTCTTTACGCTATGCACGAATTGGGTTTGAGCGCAGATCGCCCATTTCGAAAATGCGCCCGTGTTGTCGGGGAGGTGCTGGGTAAATATCACCCCCACGGAGATACTGCAGTTTACGATGCGCTTGTGCGAATGGCGCAGATCTTTTCGATGCGTGCTCCGCTAATCAATGGGCACGGAAATTTCGGGTCTGTCGATAATGATCCACCCGCAGCAATGCGATATACAGAGTGTCGCTTGCAATCTCTTACTTCAGATGCGCTCCTTCAAGACATAGAAGCAGAAACGGTTGATTTTGCAGACAACTTTGATGGGTCGCAGCAAGAACCCATTGTTCTGCCGTCCCGCGTACCGCAACTTTTACTTAATGGGTCTTCTGGAATTGCGGTGGGAATGGCGACGAATATCCCACCTAATAATCTGGGCGAATTGATTGACGGGCTAGTTGCGCTGATTCACAACCCCGAATTAACAGGTCGAGAGTTGTTGCAGTATATCCCAGGACCTGATTTTCCAACGGGGGGTCAAATTCTGGGGACAAGCGGAATTCGAGATGCGTATGCAACGGGGCGTGGTTCAATCACGATGCGGGGTGTAGCTACCATTGAAACCGTTGAGTCACGGGGGCGCCCGAGTCGTGAAGCCATCATTATCACAGAGCTTCCCTATCAGACTAACAAGGCAGCTCTCATTGAGAAAATTGCTGAGATGGTCAATGACCGTCGCCTAGATGGTATTGCAGATATTCGAGATGAGAGCGATCGCCGTGGAATGCGTATTGTCATTGAGCTAAAGCGTGATGCCTATCCGCGTGTAGTGCTCAACAATCTTTACAAGCAGACTCCGCTCCAATGCAATTTTGGGGTCAATATGTTGTCTCTTGTTAATGGAGAGCCTCAGATTCTGGGCATTCGGGATTTGCTTCAAGTCTTTTTAGACTTCCGAATTGAAACAATTATCCGGCGGACTCAATATCAACTCCGTAAAGCCGAAGAACGGGATCATCTTTTACAGGGGTTACTGGTTGCGTTAGCAAATCTTGATTCGATTATTGAGCTCATTCGTCGAGCCGCAGATACGCCTACGGCTCGGCAACAACTCGTCAATTCCTATGAACTCTCCGAAACTCAAGCTGATGCCATCCTTCAAATGCAGCTCCGTCGACTGACTGCGCTTGAGGCTGAAAAAATTCAGCAAGAACATGAAGATTTACAAGTTCGAATTGCTGATTTGAGAGATATCCTGGCGCGTCGAGAACGGGTTCTTGAAATTATCGAGACAGAAATTACTGAACTTCGAACCAAGCATGCAACTCCTCGCATAACCGTCATCGAGCATATCGAAGGAGAGCTTGAAGATATTGACTTAATTGCCAACGAGCAAGCCATCATTCTTTTGACGGAGCAAGGCTATATCAAGCGAATGCCAGTTAGTACGTTTGAGGCTCAAAATCGAGCTACTCGCGGCAAATCTGGTACTCGAATGAAAGATGATGATGGGGTTGAGCATTTCTTAAGTTGCTTTGACCACGACAGTGTTCTCTTTTTTAGCGATCGCGGCGTTGCCTATTGCGTAAAGGCGTACCAAATACCGACTGGGTCACGAACGTCTCGCGGTATCCCGATTGTTCAGATGTTGCCTGTCTCTAGAGAAGAAAAAATCACGTCGATTGTGCCAGTCACCGAATTTACGGACGACGAATATCTCGTAATGCTCACTCAGGGCGGTTACATCAAGAAAACAGAGCTTTCAGCATTTAGTAACATTCGTGCAAATGGCTTAATTGCAATCTCCTTGGAAGAAGGTGATCAGCTCCGATGGGTGCGCCGCGCCCACGCAGAAGACAGCATCATCATCGGCACCCGCCAAGGAATGACGATTCATTTTCGAGCCGATCATGACCAGCTTCGTCCATTGAGTCGCCCAACTCGTGGTGTAAAATCCATGTCACTTCGCAGTGGTGACGAACTGATCAGCATGGATATTTTACCTGGGCAATTGGTTGAGAGTTTGGTGGTTAATCACTCTGACGACATCGTAGATGATGAGTCTGACGAATCAGGCTCTGAGTGTCCGACACGGGAACAAGGTCAAGGCCCGTGGGTTTTGGTGATCACAACAGCAGGACTAGGTAAGCGGGTTCCCGTGGCTAATTTCCGGTTGCAAAATCGAGCGGGTATGGGGCTTCGTGCGATTAAATTTCGTAAGCCTAATGATCAGCTTGCCGCCCTGCAAATCGTTGATGAGGATAACGAAATGATTTTGGTGACCAGCCGAGGAATTATTATTCGTCAATCGGTCAATGCGATCTCGTGTCAATCTCGCATGGCAACGGGGGTTCATGTCCAACGATTAGATGAAGATGATGCCATTGTTGCCGTTGCACTTGTGCCACCTGAGGCAGAAGGAACTGCCGATTCGGGCGAAGCAGATGAGTCGGGCGAAGTCGATGAGTCGGGCGAAGCGCTGAGTGAAGCTAGCGAATCGACTATCGAAGAAAGCGAATCGGCTGACAGCGAAGAATAGGGGATCGGTGGAGTTTGAGAGGAGTATGGACATCGAGTGTTAACGGTTCAATCCTTGATTTTCCATATCCGAAAACGCTTTCGCCTAGGCGATCGCACGGTGTCGATTTTGATTGCACTGCTGAGTGGGTTGGGTGCGGGGTTGTCCCCTGCACCTACCAATCTTTGGATGCTTGCTTGGGTTGCTCTGACGCCACTATGGGTACTCGTAATCAAGCATTCTTCACAGCAGGTACCTGATCCCCAATACTCAGATCGACAGTTCTACTCCTCATTTCCCGTGCTTTTAGGATTAGCCTGGGGGGCTGGTTATCACGGCCTTGCCATATTCTGGATTACAGGAGTTCACCCCATGACGTGGATGGGGGTCCCTTGGCTGGCTAGTTTGGCGATCGCCCTGTTCTGCTGGATATTTGTTACCGCATGGGGAGCACTCTTAGTCGGATCGTGGGCAGGTCTGTTTCAGCTTCTATGCGCCAGTACTATTAGACTTAAATCAAAGCGACTGCTCAAACCAACCTCATCTCCGCTACTTCGAGTCTTCGTGGGTTTGGCGCTTTGGGGTGGCTTAGAAGCCCTATGGCTATTGGGTCCTCTAAACTGGTCAACATTTGCGTATACCCAAAGCCCAACCAATCTGATTATCTTGCACGTAGGGCGACTGTCTGGTCCTCTAACCGTGAGTGCTGCTCTTGTTGCGGTCAATGGGCTTCTTGCGGAAGCCTGGCTTAGCAAGAAGCCCACTCACGTTTTATCCATTCGCCAGACTACACAAGCTCGACGACATAGCCGATACGGGGCGATTGCCCTCGTACTATTTGTCGCATGCCATGGACTAGGTTTTATTCTTTACAGTCAACCGCTTTCCTACTCTCCCCAGGATGCATTAAAAATTGGAGTCATTCAGGGCAATATCCCCAACACTATTAAGCTTTACGATGAAGGCTGGAAACGAGCGATTGAAGGCTATACCACGGGTTATCGGCAGCTTGCTGACCAAGGGGTCGATGCGGTGTTAACCCCGGAAACCGCTCTCCCGATCATATTGGCTGACCAATCATCCCTTCGATCATCTTTCTTTCAAGCTATTTTAGATCGAGGGGTTTTAGTGTGGCTTGGGGCATTTGGGAAAGAAGGCAATTCTATCACTAATAGCCTGTTTACGATTACAGGTGAAGGAGAAACCGTTGATGAGTATCGAAAAGTGCGTCTCGTACCGCTAGGAGAGTACATTCCTTTGCAGCAATGGATAGGACGTTTAGTGAATCGCCTCTCGCCACTCGATGCTCATCTTGTTCCCGGTATACTCAATCAGCAGGTCAATACTCCTCTCGGTCGGGCGATCGCAGCCATTTGTTATGAATCTGCCTACCCAGACCATTTCCGTCAACAAGCAGCGGCAGGTGGAGAATTTATCATCACAGCATCAAATAATGCTCATTACAGTGCTGCGATGCCCTCTCAACATCACGCTCAAGATGTCATGAGATCTATCGAAACCGATCGGTGGGCAGCCAGGGCAACTAATACAGGCTACTCCGCATTTGTGGATGCCCATGGACGAACCCTGTGGCGATCGGACATTAACACCTATGGATTTCATGCCGAGACGATTTATCGTCGCCAAACTCAAACACCCTATATCCAGTTTGGAAACTGGCTAACGCCTGTTCTATTACTATCAGCATTGGGGTGTAGAGTTGGTGAGACTTTCTTCGAAAAAAAATACGCTCAATATTTATAGTGGGACACGCTGCAACCCCACCACCATTTCTGGCATCGACGCGCAAATTGCAAGGCACGGAAAAATCTATGCAAAAAGGCGTCTCCACGAAAATTCAGCTCACCTTTCTTGAGAGAGAAACTGAGCAATTCGCTCGACGGCTATTTCAAGCGTCGACGGATCATGGACAAGAGCGAACCGTACATATCCTTCACCCGATTTTCCAAAACCGGCTCCTGGCGATGCGGCTACTCCAGTTGACTCAACTAATTGAGTACAAAACCCCATTGAGTCGTTTCTCCAAGGGCCAGGCAATTGTGCCCACACATACATAGTTGCAGACGGAGTCGGCACGTCCCATCCAATACGGTGAAGAGCTTGCACAAAGGCATCTCGACGCTGACGAAACGTGTCAATCGTTTGCCTGACAGGCTCTTGAGGCCCTGTTAACGCGGCGATCGCCCCGTTCAAGATGCCTCGATATTGGTTAAAGTCGATCAATGCCTTAACGCGCCGCAATGCCTGAATAAGCTCTGCATTCCCAATGGCATAGCCTACCCGAAAGCCACCCATGTTGTATGACTTCGACATGGTAAAAAATTCAATTGATACGGTCTTATCACGATCCGCCTGCAACACGGACGGAGCAACTGCCCCGTCAAACACCACGTCAGCATACGGAAAATCGTGGACTAAGGCTAGATCATGCTC
>DBGGTD010000572.1:0-2614 GCA_051162585.1 Elainellaceae cyanobacterium | reverse complement strand
GCACGACCTTGTGCGTGATATCAGACTCGTTACTATTTAGAGTGATAGACTCAAGAAATTTTAGTTGAGGGAGAGTATTCAAGACATTCAGTGCGGCCTACAGGACTCTCATCAGTTTAACAGTGGATGATTTTATGCAAATTACAACACCCGCGCTTTTATTTCCTGCAATTTCGTTGCTTCTTTTAGCGTATACCAATCGGTTTTTGGTACTTGCACAACTGATTAGACAACTACATAGTTCACGAGATACGGATAAGAGCAATTTAATTGTGCGGCAGATCTCTGGACTACGCAAACGCATTATTCTAATCAAGCAGATGCAATCTTTTGGAGTGATCAGCTTTCTATTGTGTACGGGATCAATGTTTTCGCTATTCTTAGATTTGGAACCCGTCGGTGAGATTTTATTTGGCATGAGCGTGTTGGCCTTGTCAACATCCCTGATTTATTCACTCTATGAAGTCAGTATTTCAACCAATGCCCTATCCGTTGTTCTAGAGGACATGGATCGATGATCGTGTTGGCATTAACGCTCTTTAATGGAAAATCTGCACACTAAAAACGGCATCAGGAAATATCCTATGCCGCTTTACAAAATGCTTTAAGACGTCGCAGTGCTATGTCTCTATGCGGAAGCTATGTGTTAAAAGTCTATAAAGTCTGACAATCTTTGATTCATTCGTGGTTAAGATGGTGCGACTTGAAGAATGAGCGATCGCCTGTCGAATGATTGCACTTTACCAGCCTCGCCCAGATCGGTCACGACTCTTTCTAGAAGCTCTGCAGCGCGATCGCGGTGTTGATGTTCTCGCCCCCGAAGCCGAACCTGGAACTTAACAGAATCGCCTTTTTCTAGCCATTTCAAAGCTTTCTTGATGCGAATGCCATAGTCATTGTCATCGACATTTGGACGAAGCTTGACTTCTTTCAACGATGGCTTAGAACTTTGGCGCTGACGTTTCTTTTGCTGATACTGATGCTTACCATAGTCCATGACCTTGGCAACAGGCGCATCCTTACTTTGAGAGACGACTACCAGATCGAGACCCGCATCCTGAGCAACTTGTAATGCCTCACGAGTGTTGATCATGCCACGATTATTATTCTCGTGGTCAATTAAAAGGACTTCGGGAGATCTAATTTGACGGTTGACTAATTGCTTCTGTGCTTTAACGATAGGTCGTGCCTCCTAAACCCAATAACTTGACAAGTATATACTCACTAGAATAACGCACCCATGGCGAATGGCAAATCTTGCTGAAGGAAGAGACACAAACCGGAGAAACCGTGGAGCGGCATCCTAGAATTGATTGATATGAATGGAGTGTAATATGTTACCTCGATGTTCGGGGTTCTGGCTGTTGACAATAGGAATGACGCAGCTCCAAGCTCTCGATCAGATGAAAGCACCTCTATTGCGCTGGATTGTCTTAATTCTGCTTGGCCTGGGGTTGATGTTTCGCATCGCCCACTTTGATCAGCGTGTTTATTGGGTGGATGAGGTCGCCACGTCGATTCGGGTGGCGGGCTATACCCGCGAGGAGGTTGCTTACACCCTTGCGACTGGGGAGATCTGGGCGATCGCCACTATCCAGCACTATCAGCAGCTTACGCCTGAGCGAGATTGGGCAGATACCTTCCACGCACTAGAGCAAAGCCCCGAACATGCACCGCTCTATTTCATTCTGGCTCGACTCTGGGTACAGATGTTTGGCAGTTCGGTGGTGGCGATTCGTTCGCTGTCGGTCGTTTGTAGCCTGGTGGCGCTGCCCTGTTTCTACTGGCTGGCGTGGGAACTATTCAAATCGCCGCGAGTCTGCTGGATGGCAGTGGGCTTGCTTTCGGTATCGCCCTTCTTTGTGGCGTATGCTCAGGAAGCTCGACCCTATAGCCTCTGGTCGGTGACGCTGCTGCTCTCTGGGATTGCCCTACTGCGAGCGTTGCGACTGAAGACGAAAGCCAGTTGGGGACTCTATGCGCTAACGTTAGCGCTGACTCTCTACACGTCGCTGCTGTCGGTATTTGTGGTAGTTGGACTAGGGATCTATGTCGTATTCATGGCGTGTTTCGCGTCATTGCCTTCTCACCGTGGCTCATGGTTATTGTCGAGCATTGGGCAATGCTGCAAGATAACACCACTTGGTCGCGATCGCCCCTTAATCTACTTGTAATGGTCGCGATCTGGCTGTACAGTCTCGCGATTAACGTTTTTGATGTGCCTGTGTCTGTGAATCTATCTATTGAAACGGTTATGAAAGGAATGGTGGCATCTGCCGTTCTTGGTGTCATGGGGTATGCCGTTTATTGGCTGTGGGCAACCACGTCGCGGCGAATCGGATTGTTTGTGATAGTGCTGATCATCTCCACACCCGCAGCCCTGATTAGCCTCGATCTTATACGTGGCGGACAAGCCTCTGCCACACCTAGATACTTGATTCCCTGTCAGTTGGGGGTGTTGCTAGCCGTGGCATATTTCCTGAGCGATCGCCTCATGTCATTTTCTCGCCGACGCATGATACTTGGAATCACAGGTTTTTGGTTTACCCTCAGCCTTTGGTCGTGTGTCGGCAACCTTAACCGCACTCCAGACTATCAGAAGGCTCGGAACCAG
>DBGGTD010000571.1:0-2759 GCA_051162585.1 Elainellaceae cyanobacterium | reverse complement strand
AAAGTGACTCCAGACCGATCGGCCTTCATTAAAATCCTCGTTAAAAAGGCGATATTCATTGGCTACGTCTTAAATAATTTGACAGATTCGCTTCCCTATCTCGAACTTTGTTTTGAGCTTGATCCGTCTAACCTGACCACAATCCATCACTTGACGGACTACTACCTCAAGATGAGGAAATATGATGACGCGATTAAACTCGCCGAAAAACACTGTGACCTAGCCGAAACAATCTATCAAAAAGTACGGGGTAATGCTCTCCTACTTAAAGCTTTAATGACAGCCGGGGGAAACTGGCAGCTAGCAACTGTGGCCTATGAACAGACGAAACATCTATTGAAGGAGTTTGTAGATTGTTACCAGTACAGCATCGAAGAACCCCTTGGAACCTCTTTCCTCGGTATTTCAACATTTTTCTTTCCGTATCTCAAAGACGCCCCATTCGAGCATCGTCTACTGCAAAATCAAATTGCTCAGATTTATCAACAGGATTTACGATCTTTTATCAAAGATTCAGTTTTGCAGTATCAGCATAGTGATGGCCATCTTTTCTCGCATTCACATCAAAAGCAAGGAAAGGCGAAACTTAAAATTGGCTATGTTTCAATGTTTCTTCGCAAACATTCAGTTGGTTGGTTAAGCCGCTGGCTATTTCAGCATCACAATCACGACGAGTTTGATGTGTATGCGTATTTTGTTCAGCAAGCTGAAGCAACCGATTTTACCCGACAGTGGTTTGCTAAAAAGGCATCGTCTGCGAGTTGCTTTACGGGAGATTATTTAGGCATTTCGGAGGCGATTCACGATGACCAAGTCGATATATTAGTTGACTTAGATAGTTTGACATCAGACTGTACGAGCGCAATTATGGCGCTGAAGCCTGCTCCTGTTCAGGTGACATGGCTGGGTCTAGATGCGACTGGAATTCCTGCTATCGACTATTTCATTACTGATCCATACGTTTTGCCTGAAAATGCTCAAGAATGGTACGCTGAAACGATTTGGAAATTACCTAACACCTATATTGCCGTTGATGGGTTTGAGGTCGGAATTCCTACGTTGCGTCGCGACCTGCTAGATATTCCCAGCGATGCGATCGTTTATTTTTGTGCCCAGAGCGGTTTCAAGCGTCATCCCGATCACGTCCGCCTACAGCTTAAAATTCTCAAGGCAGTACCCAATAGCTATTTTCTCATCAAAGGGGTTGGTGATGAAAACGCTATCCGCACTATGTTTGGCCAGCTTGCGGAGGAAGAAGGAGTTTCACTCGATCGGCTTCGCTTCTTACCGCGCGATTCGGATGAGCTCACTCATCGTGCCAATATGCAAATCGCCGATGTCGTCTTAGATACGTTTCCTTACAATGGCGCAACTACGACGTTAGAAACTCTCTGGCTTGGTATCCCCTTAGTAACGCGTGTAGGGCAGCAATTTGCTGCTCGTAATAGCTACACCATGATGATGAATGCTGGCATTACAGAAGGCATTGCCTGGACAAGAGACGAATATGTCGAGTGGGGCATTCGGTTAGGTAAAGACGCACATCTCAGGCAGCAAATCCGACAAAAGTTGTGGCAGTCTCGCCAAACGTCTCCCTTGTGGAATGCTAAGCAATTTACCCAAGAAATGGAGAAAGCCTATAGAGCTATGTGGGAGAACCAGTTTAGCAATCACGATTAATAATAAATCAGCGTCTTTCAAAGAGTTGATTAACCCACTAGGATAAAGTGAAGCAGTAAAATTATGCTTGCTGTTGGAGCATGATAATGGAATCCTTTAAGTTACATATTGGCGGTAAAGATGCACATCCTGATTGGAAAATTTTAGACATTGAAGCGCGTCCAGAGGTCGATTTTATAGGAGATGCTGCTGACCTTAGCCAGTTTGAAACAGACTCGGTTGAAGCTATCTATGCCAGTCATGTTTTAGAGCATTTTTACTACAACATAGATAATGAACTGATTAAAACATTAGCTGAATGGCATCGAGTCTTAAAACCGGGCGGCAAGCTTTTGATTAGTGTTCCGGATCTGCAAACTCTATGCTGGCTTTATATATCTCCTGATCTAATGCCTCTTGATCGACACCACCTCATGCGTATCATCTTTGGCGGACAGACTAATCAATATGACATTCACAAGGTTGGGTTTGATGTTGATACGTTAGGGCTGTATCTAGCAGAAGTTGGCTTTGAGCAATATGAGCGGGTTTCAGAATTTAATCTTTTCAAAGATTGCAGCAGTTTAAAGCTTCGGGGAACCTTAATCAGCCTCAATGTTATTGCGACCAAGTAAGTTTGGCTCAGCCTAACTCCCATACCCTAATTCAGTGGCCTGGTCGATTTGGTGACTGTTGCGGAAATATGCGGTCTAATTCCAGCCGCAGATCTGAACTCCCCGCGTCTTTTAACGTCGATTCATTTGCAGTGTTATCGGGACTCACTCTTTCTGGGCATACTGATTATTCGGGTGCTCGATGGGACACCATAAAAAATCCGTTTCCTATTAAGAACGCTAAGATCAGGATGCCTGTCTGCTGGATAATGAATTTGCCTTCAAAAGTTGAGTTGAATTTAGCGCTATATTCATGCTAATGCAGTCTCACAAGCAATTCCTTGAACCTGTTGTCATCGGGGCGATCGCCATTGCCTGCATGGTCGGCATTGGAGCCTTGCAACGTCCTCGGCTTGCCCGGCTTCAAGACGCAAGTCAAAACATGACGCAGGAAACTGCCGAACAGGCAGAACAAGCCAAAGAACT
>DBGGTD010000570.1:0-5825 GCA_051162585.1 Elainellaceae cyanobacterium | reverse complement strand
ACTCAGCGGCGGCGCTGGCAGCGATTTGCTAGACGGAGGCGCGGGCAAAGATATCATGTCTGGTGGCGACGGTGCAGACACCTTTGTGATCAGCGTACCCAGTGTCACTATTGGCAACTTCTCGATCGGGTTTGACGCCTCACGTGCATCTGATACTGCGAGCGGATTCTTTATCGAAGATACTGTTGGCGGGCTGGGCATTTTATTTGATGTGAGTGTGCCCGGAGAGCTGAGCATCACTGACAGCGAACTAACTCTTGCCGATGCTGACCTGCTGCTCTCGTCCGAATTTGCAGGCATCCTGGGTATTTCTGACCTGACTGGTGCCGATGTTGGGGATGCCCGCACCGATGCAGACGTGTCTCCTGTCGATTCCGCCGTTCAAGTTGAATCGGGCGTGACCAGCGTCTTCTTGGATTTACCCCTTTTGGAAGAGGTTGCAGGTCTTGGTTTAGCAAGCGTTGACACTGATGCTGAGCCCTTCTCGGATGATTTTCAGGTTGGCTTTGACATCACTGGCGAAACAGACTTGACCCTCAATGCAGACCTGAGTCTCATCGAGGGAAGCATCGAACACTCAGGCACGCTGACCCTTCTCACGTTGGGAACGGGTGGAGGTGCTGATGTGATTCGTGATTTTGAGTTGGGCGACGACCTGATTAGCTTGGGGAGTGGTCTAATGTTTGATCAACTATCTCTAGCTCAAAATCGCAATGATACGCTAATCAGCATTGGTGACGAGGCGATCGCCCGCGTTGTGGGTGTGACTCCAAACGAGTTGTCTGAGGCAAATTTTGTAGCTGCCTAATACTTGCGGGGAGGAGCATCGCTCATGCATGTTCCTCCTCCTGTCATCTCAATTTTCTTGCGATGCCGATATACATAACGGAGGTGTCACGGTCGAGACTGAGCGTGAAGCCTCCGGTTTTTTTGTATCGCCAATAGGCACGCGCCATATCCCACGGGGTGGAGCCAAATAGATTAAATCCGCTGATGTCAATTTCGGTGAAGCCGAGGCGAGTCAGAGAATTGATTAGGTCTGTAGGGCGAATAAATTTGTGCCAGTCATGAATCCCGACAGGAATCTCGTTCAGCACATATTCCAGCAGCCCGATCATCACTATGCGAGATTTGAGCGTTCGATTGATTGTGTCAAACCAAAAGAATCCACCCGGTTTTAATACCCGCTCAATTTCTCGCAGCGTTTGAGGCACATTTGCTACATGCTCAAGCACGTCGACACATACCACTCCATCAAACCGCTGGTCGGGATAGGGCAAAGCTTCTGAATAGCCATGCTGGTAGGCGATCGCCAGATTTGACCGGCGCGCATGAGCCGTCGCAGACGCAATGCACGGTGCTGATTGATCGATCCCCGATACGATGGCCCCTCGCGCTGCTAAAAATTCACAGGTAAATCCGCCGCCGCATCCCACATCGAGTACTTGCAATCCCTGCCAATGTTTGACATGGCGATCAAAATATTGAAACCGCAGCGGATTGAGCTGATTAAGGGCATATATTTTGGCGCCCTGTTCCCACCACTGGTCGGCTTGAGCATCATAGAAAGTTAAATCGTTTCGCAGCATAGACGAAAACCTAGCGTGGGGTATATCGATTTCAGCATAAAGAAATGTAACAATATAGCCATCCTATCTGACGTGTGAACTGACGTGTGAATAGGGATGGGGCTTGGGCTCTTGTCTTTTAACGCTATCGTTCACAAACGATTGGGGATTCCTTCCACCCTCTGCTGTATCGATTGATTGGTTCTCGTGCAACCTCGTGTTTCGATCATCATCCCGACTCTAAACGAATCTGCTTGCCTTGAGCAAACGTTGCGACACTTGTCGATTCTTGACCCGCCTGCATGGGAGATTATTGTCGTGGATGGGGGTAGTTGCGATCGCACGGTCAGCATCGCCAACACAGCCAACGTCTCCACCGTGCTGTCAAAACAAGCTCGCCGTTCCTGTCAAATGAATCAAGGGGCTGCTGTCGCAACAGGAGAATTGTTATGTTTCTTGCATGCTGACACGTGGGTGCCCGTAGATTTGATTGCCTTAATCGATCAGACTTTAAGCGACTCTAAGATTGCCTGCGGAGGATTTGTGTCACTGATGACCGGCACTCGATCAACACGGTGGGGCATTTCGTTACACAACTACCTCAAAACCTACTATGCACCCTTAATCTTTCGTCCACACTTGTTCTTTGGCAAAGGATTAAAAGTACTGTTTGGCGATCAGGCAATGTTTTGCCGAGCCCAGGAGTTTCGAGATTGTGGAGGGTTTGATCCAGATCTGCCCATCATGGAAGACGCGGATCTATGCCGGAAGCTCGTTCGCTATGGGCGCATTCATTTGGTACATCGAGTGGTGCAATCATCGGATCGGCGCGTTGCGAAGTGGGGAGCCGTTCGCGCGACGTTACTGTATCTTTGGATTGGCGTGCTATGGGGGGTCGGCGTATCAGCGTCGTATCTAGAGTGGTTTTATGACGATGTGCGCTGATTGAGGCTGAGATCGTAGGGCAAATAGCGCACGCTAACTTCATCTCCCATCGGCATCGGGGCGGTTAGATAATTTTGAATATAGTCTGGAATAGACGGCGCGACCTGCACAAAATCTTGACGATACCATTTAAAGATTTTGCTGCAATATAGGGTGCGATCGCGGGCATCGTAGCGAACCTTATCAGGGTTTTGAATAAATCGTTGAGCATCCTCTTCGAGCTGAGTTTGAACGATTTCAGGCAGATAGGCTTCATTGCGTAATAGCGGACATCCGACGGCTGCACAAACCAGCGCAAAATGGATACGAGGATCTTGAAACTGTCCTCTCAAGACACGATGCTCAATGCGATTTAGGCTATATCGGCGATCGCCCAGTTGATAGATCGGGTGCAAGAAAAACCAAAGAAAGCCAATCCAGTTAGGAATCCCTAATACTTTGGGGCGAATCGACGTAATCGGGTAGTGTTTTAATACTTGCTGAATGCAGAGCGCATTGTAAAGGTTGATCCAAAATGCGAGTTGAGTGTTTGCATCGCGGCTGTGAGGATGATCGAGGTTGCGAATCTCGCTCAACCAAGCTTGCAACGTGTCTTCTGATTCTGCCTTCCAAGATGGGTAGGCGACTCGTCCATGATCGTCTACATATTGCCGTAGCAGGGAATCACAAATTTTGAAAGCTGTCATTGCATTAATGGATGACAACGGTACCACTATAGCCTTACGCTTTCGCGTTAGGACGCTGAACGTGTGTAGAACTCGCGCGGCGCACGGATTCTACACACAAACCCAAGCCCGTAGGGCTATACCATTAGCATAAAGGTATAGCGATCCTAAATCGCTTGTGAATTATGTGTGAGCGGTGGGGCGGGCGGCGCCCGCCCCACCGCTCACAACCCATCTGGGATTGCTATAGATCGTCGAGATAGATGGTATACATAAAGGCGTGGATACGAGCGATCGCTTGGTTCGTTCTGAAATGGCTGATTCGCATGCGATTTCCGAGCGTTAAGCGATTGAGCACTACTGAGCTTGCCCATCGACTTGACTCAGACCTTGACTCAAACAATGGTCAACGTCCGATTTTGCTCGATGCTCGAACCTTTGAAGAATATCAGGTCAGCCACTTACCGGGTGCACAGTGGATTGGTACGGATAACCTAATGAACGACCTGTTGGGTAGCGATCAGGGCGATCGCTCCGAACTATCTTTTCCTACTCTATCTTTTCTTCCTATTGTCATCTACTGCTCGATTGGCTATCGATCAGCTCGACTCGCTCAACGACTTCAAAAAGCAGGATACACAAATGTTGCGAACTTAGAAGGATCTATTTTTGCATGGGTCAATGAAAACCGACCAGTTTGCCGTAATGTCCATACCGTACGCGATATTCACCCTTACCATGTCACATGTAAATGGCTACTCAACGAGCACTCTCATCCTACTACCAACGTTTCAAGCAAATAAAACTTGACGTGCCTAAGCATGCCTCCAAGAGAAGATGAACTACCGAGCAATAAAGAACTGAAAATACCAACTACTGAAAGTTTGAAACGGCTTTATCAAAGGCCGCTTTCAAATCATTCCAAGCCACTTCGAAGCCAGATTGAAGGTCTTCCCAAGCCGCTTCGCTAGATGCTTGAATCTCTTCTAGCTTTGATTGGGCTGCGTCACTCTTTGCTTGCAGCGATTCAATAGAATTTTGATACCTAAGCTTGGTATCTGCTTCAGCCTTAGCTGCTTTTGCTTTCAACTCTTCGAGCTGAGCATTGAGCTTATCAAACTCAGCCTGTGCCTTTTGCTGATAGATTTCTTTCTTTTCATCGATAGCCACCACAAACCTCCAGAAGAACACATCAATGTTAAAACTTCATCAGCCATTCATCAGCCATTCATCAGACTGATACAGAACTAGAGATCTTCATCTAGCGTGTTAGGAGATACTTCGATTGACCCTCGGCTCTGCTGCATTTCCTGCGGAGTCAGCAGATCGCTAAGTTGACTAATATCAACGCCTGCCTCTTCACAAGCATCTTGCAAGCTCTTTTCAAATGTTTCAGTGTCCTCGCCGTATCCACACTGCCGAGCAGCTACGGCTTTGCCATACTTAGCATTTGCTTTGGCGCATGATACTAACTCTATGCCCTGCAGTGGTGTTTGTGAAACCAAGATTTCAATCCTCCTCTCAAAACTGTCGCCATTTGTCGCCGCCTGTCGCCGCTTGTCTGCACAATGCGATGCGATCGCATCTTGCCCAATTCTAAATAGTCTAAATTTCGCAAAATATATAAAGTATTTCTAGAAGCATGGACTAAAATTAGCCTGGAACGCATCCTCCTTAGGAAATAACATTCCATCCTCCTCCGTAATACTACGACAATTTTATAGCCTTACTCGCGCGCTAGGACGTGGAACCTGCATAGAACTCGCGGGACTGTACAGTCCTACGGACTTAGGTTTGTGTGGTGAGACCCCGCGGCGCGGGGCTCACCACACGTTTAACGTCTTAACGCGAGAGCGTAAGGCTATATCTGCAAACTTTTAGATATGGAGAAATTTTGATGATGCGATCTGCTAGTTTCCCGAAAGATTCGGGCATTCTGAAGCCAGAAATTAGCGTTGTCCTGTCCAGACCCGTAATTCTACGTAAGAGAAAACTCTAGGATTTAAGCGGGGCTGGAATTCAAGGAATATAAATTTCTCAGAAAACAAACCTGAAATGTTGAAAGTCACTCCGAGCTCATACACTATGAACACCAATTGCATAAAACAAAGGGTTACGGTCGGCAGCGCTGTGGCTATGCTGACAGCTGCACTCAGCGGCATGGTTTTGCCCGCGCAAGCAGTTCAAATTACAGCAAATGTCACGGCAGATAATCATTATGGGCTCTACTATGGTCAATCTGATGGGCGTAGTTTGTCATTGGTTGGGAGAAACGAAAATGATGATATTCACGTAGCTGATACAATAGCTCCTATTCCGTCTACCTTGTGTACTGGAGGGTTTAGCTGGAAGTGCCCTGAAACATGGGCGTTTGACGCTGATCCGGGCGATTATTTATATCTCCTCGCGTGGGACCAAGATCGAGAACAAATGTGGATAGGAGATATCCAGTTTGATGATGGACGTTCGCTGTTATCTAACACGCGCGATTGGGAATATGTCATTGCTAGTGGAAACAATCCGGGTATTGGTTCTCTTCCGTCATTAGCTACTATCTCGACGGAAATTGCGAATGCGTCTTGGGCAACTCCCCAGGTTTCTGCACCTCAGGGAACAAACCCGTGGGGGACAATCGCCGGGGTATCCT
>DBGGTD010000569.1:0-2571 GCA_051162585.1 Elainellaceae cyanobacterium | reverse complement strand
CTTCAAATTCTCTAATTCCCGTTCTAATGATTCAATCCGGTCGACTAAGGTGCGGATCACCTGAGCTTCAGAGTCAGGCAAGCGACCATGCTCTAGTGGATCAACCCGTTCGCCTGATCGATAGACAATCCGACCTGGCACTCCGACAACGGTGCAATCTGATGGAACATCCCGCAAGACAACCGATCCCGCCCCGATGCGAACATTATCCCCAATTTGAAGGTTGCCCAACACTTTAGCCCCGGCACCCACAACCACATTAGCGCCCAACGTTGGGTGGCGCTTGCCGCTTTCTTTGCCAGTGCCGCCTAAGGTGACCCCTTGATAAATCAGACAATAATCTCCGATGATGGCGGTTTCCCCGATGACGACGCCCATGCCGTGATCGATACACACTCCTCTTCCGACTTGAGCACCCGGATGAATCTCAATGCCTGTCAAAAATCGAGCAATGTGAGACATCAAGCGCGGGATTAGAGGAAGTCTCAGTTGATAAAGCCGATGAGAAAACCGATGCAGGATTAGAGCCTGCAAACCAGGGTAGCAAAATAAAACTTCGAGCCAGTTGCGTGCTGCCGGATCTCGTTCAAAGATGATTCGAAAGTCAGCAATCAAATTCGATAACACAGCGAATTAAGCTCCGTTTGGCAGAAGAAATCAATCTATATCTTAACGTCCATCGATGACGGTTCGACATCCTACCATCAGGGTGATCTTCATGCCAAAGTCATATGAGATACGCCGTGTATAGCCCTACGGGCTTAGGTTTGTATGTAGACCCCCGCGCAGCACGCGGGGTCTACCCATGTTCAGCTTCCTAACGCGAGAGCGTAAGGCTATAGTATTGGGGTTATATCTGCACGATTCAAGTGAGATTCACGCGTTCGGCAATCGGGGTCACTTAACCGAATTATTAGCGGATCGTCAATTGATAGTCGTGGCGTACCCCCGAATCAAACGAGCCGACCCATACTTTATAGCGCCCAGCCTGCCAATTTGAATCTCGGATGCTGGCATCAGGATTATTGCCCGTATCGTCACCGCAGCGAATCGTACCGTCGTCGGGTCCTTGAATCAGCAGGGTTGTATCGCCCCCGCTGTTTACCCGCACTGACAACTGGGAAAAATCTTGCTCCAGAACCATGATGTGATCGGGCGTAGATTCGGCATACCCCAAGCATAAGTCTCCGTTACGATCGCGATTTGCAATCGCAGATAGGGAAAAAGACCCTTGAGTATATCCCTGTAGGGGTTGCACCGATGCCAATGTATTGCTGGATATCGTGACCGAGCCAAAGTTTGCGGTTTGTGCAACAGCGGGAAGAACACCTAGTGCAGCTGTAATGGCGATCGCATTGACCCATCTAAGCCTGAGTCGAGAGTGGGCAGACATCTCATCATCCTCTTAAATTGATTGTATTAAGCGGTAGATATACGCACATATTTTTCATTGTTTTTTTAGTAAAAATTAGCCCTGATTTAATTCTCAATTTATATAAAACTGACAACGAACAAACAGCCTGGTCAAATCTGATGATTGACAACACCTCCTCAAGATTTAACCTGCTAAATAGACGAATTATCGATCCGCAATCATTAAGTCCGTCATTGCCTGGGGCGGTTCTGGGGCTGTTCTGGAGCTAATTTTGTGGTGCTATGCTGGCGAATTCAACATCGTAAAAAAATATCATGATGAGATTTCGACTGACATAAATCAAGCCTCTAAACGGCTAAGATAAATGGCTAAACCATCTATGCTATAGAGTCTATCTATTATCAATTTACCCTGATTGCTGAAAGACAGAAACAGATCTGGCCATCTCTCAGGAAAAATTCATGCACATCCAGACAATCTTAAAAAAACTGGAATTGATAAATCAGTCCAATATTGAAACTCAACTCTGGGCAATAGCGTCTTTTTTGCCAGAAGAATGTGGACTCATCCAAAATCATTCTCCGCAATGAACCGCTTGGATGAAGTGCGATCACTCCATTCGACTCTAGAATTTCGGTCTAAGACATCAAGCTTTGGGTAGAGCCCAAGAGTGAGCAATTAATAATGGCAATCATAGACGGCACTTTTTTTGATGATTTCATCGCAGGCGCATCATCCGATGATTTCTTTTCAGGATTTGGTGGAGACGATACGTTGATTGGACGAGGCGGAGACGATCGCCTGTCAGGAGGTTCTGGGGATGACTTTTTAAGAGGTGGAGATGGCGATGACGAACTTTTTGGTGGAAGCGGTGACGATGAGCTGGAAGGGGGCGATGATGACGATTTTCTATTCGGTGGAAGCGGGGATGATGAGTTAGACGGTGATGATGATGACGATTTTTTAGACGGCAATGACGGCAATGATCACCTCGAAGGCGACAATGGCGATGACATTCTCGAAGGAGGCGGTGGAGACGATCGCCTCGAAGGAGGATCGGGGGATGATGAGCTGTTTGGCGACGATGGTGACGACATTCTTGAAGGGGATGGGGGCGACGATCGCCTAGACGGTGGGGACGATCAGGATCGATTAGACGGGGCGGCTGGAGACGATCGCCTCGATGGTGGTGACGA
>DBGGTD010000568.1:0-3970 GCA_051162585.1 Elainellaceae cyanobacterium | reverse complement strand
CCCAACATGGCATAATATGTTAAGTAGATGCACCCTGATGGTCGGGAGAGTTTTATGACTCTCCCTTTTTTTATGCCCAAATCCGAATGTAAAGTTCTTTTCTAAGCCATCTATAGCTTTACGCTCTCACGTTAGGACGCTGAACGTGTGTAGAGCCCGCGCGGCGCGCGGGTTCTACACACAAACCTGAGCCCGTAAGGCCATAGATTGAATCAAGCGCGCAACTAGCGAAGGCTCGACGTCTTAGGATTCGATCACCCGAACTCAAACCTCGTAATATAGAAAATAGAATTCAACACATAGCAATCCTAAATCTCGTGTGAATTGTATGTGAGCGGTGGGGCGGGCGCCGCTCGCCCCACCGATCACAATCCATCTGGGATTGCTATAGTACCTGTCGCTTAAATCACAATACTCATGTTTGAAGCTCTTTCAGAACGTCTAGAGGGAGCCTGGAAGAAGCTCCGGGGTCAAGACAAAATTTCTGATTCAAATATCCAAGAAGCCTTGAGAGAGGTGCGGCGAGCCTTGCTTGAGGCTGATGTCAGTCTGCAAGTGGTAAAGGATTTTGTTTCAGACGTTCAAACCAAGGCATTAGGAGCCGATGTCATTACGGGGGTTCGTCCTGATCAGCAGTTCATTAAGATTGTTCATGATGAGCTCGTTTCGATTATGGGAGAAACGAATGCTCCTCTGGCAAAAGCTGATACTGCACCGACAATCGTACTAATGGCAGGGTTGCAAGGAACAGGTAAAACCACCGCCTCTGCCAAGCTTGCTCTCCAACTACGCAAGCAAAATCGCAGCTCAATGCTGGTAGCTACTGACGTATATCGTCCTGCTGCTGTTGATCAGCTCATCACGCTGGGGCAGCAAATTAATGTTCCAGTCTTTGAGCTTGGCACCGATGCGAATCCTGTTGAGATTGCTCAGCAGGGCGTCGAAAAAGCTAAGGCAGACGGCATTGATACGGTCATTATTGACACAGCAGGTCGATTACAAATTGACCAGTCGATGATGAGTGAACTGGCAGAGATTAAGCGCACCGTCAATCCAGACGAGGTGCTGCTGGTGGTTGACGCCATGACAGGTCAGGAAGCAGCAAACTTAACGCGTACCTTTCATGATGAAATTGGCATCACTGGAGCAATTCTCACGAAGCTAGATGGAGATACGCGGGGTGGTGCGGCTCTGTCAGTCCGTCGGATTTCGGGGCAACCCATCAAATTTGTCGGCGTTGGTGAAAAGGTCGAAGCATTACAGCCCTTCTATCCTGACCGGATGGCATCTCGAATTTTGGGGATGGGTGATGTTTTGACCCTAGTGGAAAAGGCGCAGGAAGAAGTCGATTTTGCAGAAGCTGAGAAAATGCAGGAGAAAATTCTCTCAGCGCAGTTTGACTTTACTGATTTTCTCAAGCAAACCCGCATGCTCAAGACCATGGGGTCTTTAGGCGGCTTGGCAAAGCTCATTCCCGGTATGAACAAAATTTCGAGCGATCAGCTTGAGAAGGGTGAAGTTCAGCTTAAGCGAGCAGAAGCCATGATCAACTCAATGACCCAAGAGGAACGTCGTCAGCCAGATTTATTGTCTGGTTCACCGAGCCGCCGCCGCCGAATTGCTAAAGGGTCTGGGTATGGGTTGGATGACGTCAGCAAGCTCGTCAGTGATTTCCAAAAAATGCGATCGCTCATGCAGCAAATGGGGCAGGGCCAGTTAATGCCTGGAATGCCTGGAATGGAAGGTAATCCTTTTGGGGCTCCTGGTGGTGACATGGGAGGTGCTCGACCCGGTTGGCGCGGCTATCCAGGACCCGCGGGGTCGTCAAAGAAAAAGAAGAAAAAGAAGAAAAAGGGATTTGGCTCGCTGTAGAGATGAATGTCTCACAATGCACATTTCACAGCGCACAAGATAGCCATTCTCTAGATTTGAGTGGTATGATCAATAGTTTCAGGCTTAAAATTGACCTGACGTACGGAATTGCGATTCCGCAAAACGTTTTCACTATAAACGCACCGCTAGATTTCTCAGGAGTATACGATTCAGCATGATCAAGCTGCGACTCAAACGATATGGTAAGAAACGTGAGGTTAGCTATCGAATTGTTGCAATGAATAGCAGCGATCGCCGAGATGGCCGTCCACTCGAAGAGCTGGGTTTTTATAATCCTAGAACCGATGAAACCCGGTTGGAAGTTCCTGCTATTGTCAAGCGCCTGCAAAACGGAGCACAACCGACCCCAACGGTTCGCCGCCTTCTAGAAAAAGCAAACGTCTTTGAACAGGTCAATGCCTGATTAAGTCGTGTCTGATTCGCATATTCATTCCTCCCCATCTTCGTCTGCTGGTTCGCAATCGTCAGAGCCAGACTACACTCAGCTTGTCAGGTTTTTGGTTCAGCCGTTTTTAGAATCGCCCCAGTCTTTGAAGGTTGATTCTGAGGTGTCTGGGCGCACAGGTCGTGTGCTGATTCGTTTGGCAATCGAAGGTGAAGATAAAGGGAGAGTCTTTGGGCGCGGCGGGCGCAATATTCAAGCGATTCGGACGGTTATTCAAGCCATATCAAAGGCGGCGGGTCATGTGGCGCATCTCGAAATTTATGGGGGAGCGCCGACTGAGCACACATCGCATGACAGACCTCGTTCATCAAAGCCGCCGTCTCGCCGCCCCTCCCGTCCTCGACCCCAAAATCATTAAGTAGTTTACGGGCTGGATGGTTCGAAGCGAGTGGATGGTAAATGCGCCTAGTTTTTGACGTAAGTTTGGCAAAAATAGGCCAATCATTGAGAGTGCGGGCATCTTGCCCGCGACGTGAGCGAGACGATGGTCGCGACGTGAGCGAGACGCTCACACTATGATTATGAAGCTTCTGCCGTCTAGTACTAGACGGGTTTTAAGCGTCTTTTAAATAAGACTAAATGCCAAACAGTACCATCATCGAATTACCTGATCAAACGAGTGCGATCGCCCTTGCCGGTTCTCATGAAGAAAATCTCAAGCAACTGTCGCGGCTAACCGGAGCAACCGTGGTGCTGCGCGGGCAAGAGCTGATTATTTCTGGGATCGATCGAGCCATTGAGCAGTGTCAAGCACTCGTGCGATCGCTCGAACCTTACTGGAGCCACGGTAAGAGCATCACTGGGGTCGACATTCTCACAGCGCGACATGCCATCGACACCGCCAGCCAAGACGAGCTGCGCAGTCTGCAACGAGATGTCTTAGCTCGAACCCGCCGTGGAGAAGACATTCGTGCTAAAACATTTCGTCAACGTCAATATATTCAAGCGATTCGCACTCATGATCTGACCTTTTGCATCGGACCCGCCGGGACTGGCAAAACGTTTTTGGCGGCGATTGTTGCGGTACAGGCGCTGCTTGCAGATGAATATGAGCGCCTGATTTTGACGCGTCCTGCGGTTGAAGCAGGCGAAAAGCTTGGCTTCTTGCCCGGAGATTTGCAGCAGAAAGTCAATCCGTATCTCAGACCGCTCTACGATGCGCTCCACGAACTCATCGATCCAGAAAAAATCCTTAGTTTAATGGAGCGAGGCGTGATTGAAGTGGCTCCAATTGCCTATATGCGGGGTCGCACACTCAATAATTCGTTTGTCATTTTAGACGAAGCCCAAAATACTACGCCTGCGCAGATGAAGATGATTCTAACCCGGTTGGGGTTTGGCTCTCGCATGGTTGTCACCGGCGATATTACCCAGACCGACCTCCCCAGCTATCGACAGTCTGGGCTTGCCCTCGCCGAGCACATTCTTCGCTCAGTCAACGACATTGCATTCTGTCGTCTAACGCAAGGTGACGTGGTTCGGCATCCGTTGGTGCAGCGCATAGTCGAAGCCTATGAGCGTTATGAGAGCAAACATGAGAGCAAGCAAACGTAGATGTGCTGAACGTGTGTAGAGCCCCCGCGGCGCGGGGGCTCTACACACAAACCTGAGCCCGTAGGGCCATATTCAGGA
>DBGGTD010000567.1:0-5188 GCA_051162585.1 Elainellaceae cyanobacterium | reverse complement strand
GCGGTTGACTCATCCACTAGATGAACGGTGGGGATATCCAACGAAGCCGCAACGTCTCGAAACCAGTCAAGATATCGCTCAAACGCCCCCACAGGCACCGTAAATGTCACCGCTGACGGAGTAATGCCAAGCGCTTTCAACTGCGCCCAAATATGCTGAATAAACTGTTCTGAAACAGCGTCAGCGCTGTAGAGTTGCCCGTCGAGCGATCGCGGCGGGGGTTGGAAATCGGCGGCTAGATCGCGTTTGAAGTGTTTAAACAGCCGATCGGGGTGTGAGAATTCTAACCGCTGCGATCGCACCTGTTCTCCGAACACCAGATGATTGGGGGCTTTCACAACCACTAGAGACGGCACCACCGGAATCGTTTGCTGCTCTCCATTAGCTGCGGTTAATCGAAACACCCGCGACAGCCCTGGGAATCTCAGCGTCTTGGCGGTCTGGGTGTCGGGCTCAAGGATGCTAACGACCGTGTTGCTGGTGCCAAAGTCGATGGCGATTGGCAGATTCATCATGTCAACGCCCCATTCACGTCGTCATCTGCGGCAGAGTTCGGCTGACCTTCGCAGGACACACGATGCGATCGCCCTGACGATAGCCTACAAACCGAACGTACACGGGCTCACCCCTATCAATATCTTCTGTGTCGGCTTGATGACGTTGCGGGTCGTATGCGACCTGTTCCCACGGAGATCCGATGGGGGCGTAGCCCCATGTCTTTACAAAATTTTCTAAGGGGGTAAACAGAGCGGTCACGTTTTTAGCAGGCAGATTGGGATTCTCTTGAGCCAGTTTACGAACCGTTGGATAGCTCACCAGTAGCGACTGCAACTGGTCAAACGTGGCATCTCGAATATCTTCACAGATGAAATTTTTTTGGCGTTCGAGTTCGGTTCTTAATTGCAAACACTGGTCATCCAGGGCCGCATATTCATCTAAAGAGACAGATGGAGGAGACGATTGACGTCTGCGACCCAATGCACTCAACGCCATCAGAATACCGCCGATCGAAATCACCCATCCAAATCCGGCTAAGTCACTGTGCAAGATGGCGCCCTCCTAAGTTTGCTGATTCTTCAATGACGGGGAGACATCGTCTAAGAGCATTTCATCTCCCTCGTAATAGCTCGGCAAATGCTCTTGAGACTCAAGCTCTCCCAAGGCTTGCTCAATGCCAGATGTGGTTGTTGTGCAGCTTGTGCCCGTTGCATTCAGCACCGTTTCAATCACGCTGCCATCCGAGGTGATGCGATATTCGATGCGCTGATAGTCTGCCATAGGAGTCGATGGTTTGAGTGTTTGTTAAGCCACGAACCGGGCTGTTGTGCTTCTTAATCGTAATGAGGGGATGAAGCGATGTGCAAGGCGATTCGACATTGCTCATCTCACCTGCGCTCAAATTCACGAAATCGATGCAGTAATAGACGAATACAATCCAACTCATTCGAGATGAAGTAGAGCGGCGAAGTTGGCACTTGGTAGATATGTGTCAAGCGCTCGATCGATTTGCCTCGAATCCGATGGTTTCGGTCGCAGATGTCGCTGAGATGGATATTATGTTCCCCAACATGGATGGCGTAGTAGTCGGTGACTTACTTCAGACTGAGATGTTTGGGGCGATCGCCTGATAGATGTTCGAACCCGGTCAACGCTCTCGTGATCTAAGGCACGTGGGAAATTGATCGGGGTTTATTTGCGTGCGATCGCATCCGAATTCTGCGAGACGACGTACTTCTTTTGAGCTTTGAAAACGGCACCTCAATGACCTCATATCAGAAAGGAATCATTATGTTTACAGAAAAAAGATGGCTAAAAAATCTTGCATTAGCAGTCTGTACCTGCCTGTTGGCGATTAGCCTTTATTCCCCTGCGTTTGCCAAAATGATCGCCCTGCTGCCGATTCATGACGCTCACCTTCAAGCATCTCAACTAGCTACGGTTGAACGATCCCTCGGAGAAGACTTAGATACCAACCTTAGAATAGCTACATCTGCTTTGCTAGCTCAAGGGATGTCGAGCGATTCGCTTGTACCCTATGTGGCGGTGATGAGCAAGCAAAATGTGGTCCCCAATTCTCCAACCACATCTGCCTTTGGAACAGTGGGTGCTGTTTTAGCGGGCGATCGCCTGATAGTGCGGGGTAGTTTCAGAAATCTAACGAGCTCAATGCGAGACTATACAACCGATCCGGTAGACCCACCCAACTCCAACATTACGTCTGCATTCCACGTTCACCAGGGAGATTCCTCGATAAATGGTCCATTTCAATATGCATTAAATGTCATGCTTGACGAAACAGAGCGGGGGGGTAGCGTCGCAGGTGAATACACGTT
Source organism: Elainellaceae cyanobacterium (assembly GCA_051162585.1). GTDB lineage: Bacteria > Cyanobacteriota > Cyanobacteriia > CAZCXK01 > CAZCXK01 > DBGGTD01. Next base: position 2,855 of record DBGGTD010000567.1, on the reverse strand, counting down.
ATCGGCAGACCAGTTGCAAGCTCTTTCTGAGGGGCTGTTGTATGTGGATCTTCACACGACACAGAATCGAGGAGGAGAGCTTCGTGGCATTTTGATGCCATCAACATAACGTAGTAGGATGGTGCAAGGTCTAGCGTCTGAATGTCCTAATTCTATGGATTCTGAGCAATCTAACCTTGCTAAAAACTACAATCCTACCGATGTAGATTTGTGGTTGGCGCTTAGCCGGGGGCAAACGGATGCCTTGGGCCAGATCTATGACCGTCATGCAAAACTCGTGTATGGAATAGCATTGAGGGTCTTGGGCAATACCCAAGAGGCAGAAGACTTGACCCAAGATATTTTTATCAAGCTAGCAAGTACATCGTCTTATGACCCTAAACGAGGTTCTCTGAGGACATTTCTAGGGATTCTGACTCGCTCCCGCGCAATCGACCGATTACGCGGGAGCAGAACTGCTCAGAGTTCGATGGAACGTTGGCAGGTCAATCATCCAGCCAATTTAACCAGTCCTCCTGCTGACACCATTGATCAAGATGAGCGGGCCCAAAAAGTCAAGGCGGCTCTGGCTCAACTTTCAGAGAGTCAGCAGGAAATCCTCCGTATGGCGTATTATGAGGGATTAACTCAGACGACCATCGCCGAGCAACTTGATACCCCGTTAGGCACTATCAAAGCCAGGGCTCGTCGAGGATTGCTAAAACTTCGACAACTATTACAAGACTATTTGGATTGATGACAGCATGAGTGGGTCTGTATCTCCAGAACAGCTAAAGCTTTTGATGGCAGGATATGTTCTCTGCGATCTCAGCCCAGAGGAAGCGACCGCCTTCGAACAACTGCTGTCTAATAATCCGAGTCTAATTCGCGAAATGGAACAGATGCAGCAGGCGTTAGAGATGACATATCCCGCTGAGATAGAGCCTCCAGCGCATCTCAGATCCTCGATTTTGAGCGCTTATGATATCGCCAGTCATCTCACGACAGATGCATCAGCGTCTCGTCAAGAATCTCGTCAAACGCCTCGTCGCGAGAGATTACAATCTAACGTCTTACGTCTTCGCGGGTGGATCAAAAGCCTGGGAGCAGCAGCAGCGCTCGTAATTCTAGGATTGAGTATCAGCAACTATGTTCTGTGGCGATCGCTCCAGGCTGAGCAGACTGACATGCAGCCCTCGAATATGCTGACGTTTTCGCTAGAACCTACCGAAGCAGATGTCTCAGGTTCTGTTAAGGTTGTAGCTAATCCTACACGCTTGGAAGCTACCCTGGATGCAGAAAATTTGCCGCCCTTAGAAGAAGGAAACGTCTATGCTCTGTGGACGGTAGTAGCTCCTAACGCACCCGTTACGGCGGACGAGAAAAACGCAATCTTAACCGAAGTTTTTACTGTTGATGCTCAAGGATACGCATCAAAGCAGATCACACTACCAAGCGTTTTTCACAATCTCGGCTTGGTGGAAGCTGTCGCTATCACCCGAGAAGATGCCGATGCTCCTCAGGCACATCGCGCGTCTCCGATTTTAATTGAACGACTGTAAAAATATCGGTAGCTTCAATTATTTGTCAACTCATATCAATCCCCGTACTAGGCCAACATAAACTCCCTGAATATGCACTCTCGATTGATCCAGAGTCGTCGGTGGATAATTAGGATTTGCGGGTTGAAGCGTGATTTGGGGATTGCTTCGATAAAAATACTTCAGAGTAGTTTGGCTATCGACCCTAGCAGCCACAATATCACCGTTTTTAACCTCGTCTAGATACCTCGAAGATTTCATCACGACGATATCATTATCAGCAATCATGGCGTCTTTCATGCTGTCGCCTCGCACTCGAAGCGCAAACATTTGGGAAATTTCGTGTCGTGACCAATGCGCCAGCAAAAAATCAAGGCTGTCTAGATAACTCAGCTCAGTATCCGGAAAGGTATCTAGGAGACTGTGGGCTGCAATCATTCCCAAAATCGGAATTCTCAGGCGTTGAGGACGTAACACTCGAATAGAACGTGATTTGCGGTCAATCCAATCGATATCACCCTGTTGCCTTAACATTGCCAGCATATTTTGGATCGATGACGGAGAGCTGTATTCAAAGGCGTCAGCCATTTCTCTGACGGTTGGTGAGATGCCATTGTGATAGATAAAGTCTTCAATCCAGTTGAGGAGTTGTTGAGAGGTGATGCGAGAAACTTTCATAGGTTGATGTAAAAACTAGTACTAGAGTACTACGCAGATAGATTGGATGGCTATCCGTAAAGTTCCTGAATTTCGTAAAATCAACCCTGAAACCTAACTGATGAATTTATGAGCCAGATTTCTCCGCCCAAACCGCCAAATGCGCCTCAAGATGCTTCAAAACAGAACATTGTGCAGCGCTATGCTCCGTGGCTTTATGCTTTCTGGAAATTTTCTCGTCCGCATACCATTATTGGCACAAGCCTCAGCGTTTTGGGCATATGGGCGATCGCCCTCGCCACCTCCCGCGTTTCGATAGTCGAGGGGGTCAATGCAGCGTCACCTCAACCCATCTATTTTCTATTGTTTGCCTGGTTTACCTGCCTCTGCGGCAATATCTATATCGTCGGCTTAAACCAGATGCAAGATGTTGCCATCGATCGGGTCAATAAGCCCCAACTGCCGATTGCGTCTGGCGAATTCTCTCGAAAGACGGGATGGGGGATTGTTGTCATTACTGGCCTAATCGCCGTGCTGTTGTCACCGCTGCAAGGTTTATTTTTGACGCTCACCGTCTGGTCTAGCGTGTTGATTGGGACTGCCTATTCGTTGCCCCCCGTTCGGCTGAAGCGGTTTCCCTTTTGGGCCTCTGTTTGCATTTTTACGGTGCGTGGCGTG
>DBGGTD010000566.1:0-2252 GCA_051162585.1 Elainellaceae cyanobacterium | reverse complement strand
AACTGGTAGCACGTTGTCGAGCTTTATTGAGGCGCCATCGCTATTCTTATCCAAAGACTTCTCAGTCTACTTTGAAGTTTCAAGACATTACTCTATTTCCTCAAGAATGCAGGGTTATGGTTCGAGGTGATGAAGTAAATCTTTCGCCTAAAGAATTTCGGATTTTAGAGCTTTTTATGAGTCATCCCCGTCGTGTTTGGTCACGCGAACAGCTGATAGAGCGTGTTTGGGGTCCGGATTTTATGGGAGATAGTAAAACCGTTGATGTTCATATTCGATGGTTACGGGAAAAGTTGGAAGCAGATCCAAGTGCACCAGAGTATTTAATGACTGTGCGGGGGTTCGGATATCGGTTTGGTTAGGATCTGCGTGTATAGCAATGCGTGTATACCAAATTAGTTTTTGTAGGCTAATCGTTATTGCCACTGATATATAGATAATTACCTGCTGCGCGGAGCATCACTTACTTTGAAATCGCTGTAAGCTAATGATGATTGCTAGGCTCTTGTTGTTTTTGGAGTCTCCAGAACGGGTGTGCATGTAATGGAAGTCCTGACATTTTTTGTAGGGCTGATTGTTGGTTTAGCGTTATTAAGCTGGCAAAAAGTTTACTTTGACAAAAAGTTGAATACGTTATTGTACAGCCTAAAGCTAGGTGAGGTAGATCGTTCTTCACTTACTTCTATTTCACAGTTATCTATGGCGATCGCCTATCAACAAAAGGTTCGAGAACAACTTGATCAAAAACTTGAAGTTTATCAGCAAATTTTTTATTTAGCGCCTATAGGGTATTTACAGGTTGATGATGAGAACCGCTTGTTGTGGTGTAATCCGCAAGCAAGAGTTTTATTAGGCATTTCTCACTCTCAGATATATGAACCTCGTCTTCTATTAGAGGTGGTTCGCTCGTATGATTTAGACCATCTTATTGATCAGACACGCTCTACAGCGCAGCCTTGTCAAAATGACTGGATGTTTTATCTTATCAATCCTGACCCATCTCGGATAGCAAGGCAAGAAGCTTATACCCTCAGGGGATATGGATTTCCACTACCCGACGATCATGTTGGTATTTTTCTGGAGAATCGGCAAGAGGCTGTTGTCTTGAAGCAGCAACGCGATCGCTGGGCCTCTGATGTCGCTCATGAATTGAAAACGCCGCTTACATCTATTCGTTTGGTTGCAGAAACATTGCAAACTAGGCTTGATCCACCGTTTCGAGGATGGCTAACTCGCTTGATTAATGAGACGATTCGTTTGAGCAATCTTGTTCAGGACTTGCTGGATTTAGGTCAACTCGATCGCCACTCATCAGATTGTTTGGAACTAGTCGATGCAGATATTGTGGAGTTGGTTCAGTCGGCTTGGCTTAATCTCGAACCTCTCGCGCGTAAAAAAAACTTAGAGCTGAACTACTCAGGCCCCGAACGTCTTATCATTCAACTGGATAAGCAGCGCATCTATCGAGTTCTGATTAATTTATTAGACAACGCTATTAAATACAGTCCTCCTTGGAAAGATGTTCAGGTGAAGTTAAGTACGAACGATCTTGACACAGAGGTCGATGGCTCAGTGTCTCGACAGGTTTTGCTTGAAATCATTGATGAAGGCCCTGGGTTTCGAGAAGTCGATTTGCCTTTCATCTTTGAGCGATTTTATCGAGCTGATCAAGCGCGATCGCACTATTCCTCGCCTGATCGCTTAGAGCCTCGAACTTCATCTACGCCTATACCATCTACCTCATATATGGACCGTGACAATGTATCTAGGATCGAAAACTCTGACGAGATTGATACTCATCGTCGAGGTAGTAGCGGTTTAGGGTTATCAATTGTTCAGCAGATTATTGAAGCCCATCAAGGATCTGTCTCTGCCAACAATCATCCAGAAACTCATGGAGGCTGGATCAGAGTTTGTCTCTCTTGGCGTGAGTTAAAAGTTAGATAAAACACCGAAACTCATCAGGTTAAATCAACTCTGAATAGATTCCGAATCTTGTAATATCTATACATAAGCTCCATGAACATTCATACAATTAAATTTGTTCGATTTATTTAGCAATTTGGGCAATGCTCATCCGTCATTTAATTTCACTATGGGCGAACATGAACGATTACAAAAAATTATTTCTCAGTGGGGCTTTGCATCACGTCGTCAAGCTGAGCAAATGATTGTGGCTGGGCGGGTCCGTGTTAATGGTTGTATTGCTGAGCTTGGGCAGAAGGCTGATCCGGCCAAAGATAGAATTGAGG
>DBGGTD010000565.1:0-2056 GCA_051162585.1 Elainellaceae cyanobacterium | reverse complement strand
GTACAGGGTTCTTGGATGCTCTCGAAAGTCTGGAATTTTTTAAGGTAGCAGAAGAGAACACACCATGACCCAAGCTGCTAACAACTTAACTCCGAAAGAAACATTCACAGTTCAGTTGGAATTTTTGAGCGATTGGCACATCGGCAGCGGCATGGGCCGACCAGGCGATGTCGATCGACTGGTGCAACGGGATCGGCATAATCTCCCCTACATTCCGGCTAAGTCTCTAACGGGAATTTGGCGCGACGCTTGCGAGCGAGTAGCCTATGGTTTAGACAATTCACAGTCCGATGGGGTATGGCAGCAGTGGGTTACCTATCTGTTTGGCGACCAGCCTGCTGATCCGGAGCGTCCGATTGAGAAAGCAGAAACTGCGCCTCGTCCGGCGACTTTATCCGTGCGATCGGCCCATTTCCCTGAAGCCTTGCAAAACGCCCTGATTTCCAAACCGCGCTTGCATGACCTCATTTGCATCATCAAACCCGGCATCAAAATTGAGGCTCTTACAGGCTGTGCAGAACCCGACTGTTTACGCATGGAAGAGCGAGTACGTGGCGGAGCTGTTCTGAGCACAAATTGTACGCTCAGTCTGCCAGCGGATGAAGACTCTCGGATGGTCGTCTACGCTCTGCTAGTTGCCGGAACGCAATTTGTGGAACGGATTGGAGGCAAACGACGCCGAGGAGCCGGAAAGTGTCGATGCATTATTCCTGACGAACCTACCAACGGCTGGATAAACTGGATTGATCAAAATCGCCAGCCTACGCCACCACCTACTCTAGAGGAGCAAGACGACCATTCAGACTCTGTCTCAACTCCTAATCTAGAGCCAAACGCAGAAGGTTCATGGGAATGTTTTGATCTCGCTATTGAAGCTCTTTCGCCTCTCGTCATCGCAACTCGTACCATTGGCAACGTGGTGGAAAGCCTGGACTACATTCCTGGCAACTATCTTCTCCGACTGGTTTTGAATCGTTTACGCCAATCAAATTTACTAGATTCAGCAGCCATTCATCGGGCGATCGCCCAACACGATCTGGTCATCACTCCTGCAACAATCGAGATTAGCGATAAACCCGGTCATCCGGTGCCGTTGTGCTGGGAGGCAGATAAGCAAGCTGGTGGACTTCAAAAAGGTGGGCGCGTTTATAACAGTTTCATGAAAGCTGAGAATACGGAGGATGAAGACTCTAACTTACAGCTCAAAGGAGAGCGAGGCTACTACATTGGGCAATCAGATGGAAACACTCTGCCTGATTCAGCCAAAGTCATCAAAGGGATTGCCACCCACAACGTGATTGAAGATGCCGTCCAGCGACCCAGTGAAGCGGTGGGTGGTGTGTTTAGCTATGAGGCGATCGCCCCCAAGACCCGCTTTCGAGCACAGTTGCGACTACGCCATACCCTCGCTCATGCGATTAAGCAAGCCTATCGAGACCAGCAGCCTAAGCAGCCCAAATCCAGCGACTGGTGGACGTGTTTGAATGGCAGTCATCGGATTGGAGTATCTAAAAAAGATGATTACGGAGCCGTTCATCTTTCGGTGCGGGAAGCAGAATTGCCCAAACTATTATCTCAGGATTCAGAGGCTGGTCAGCTTCTCTATGTATGGCTTTTGTCAGATACGCTCATTCGAGATCAGCGGCTTCGATTTTCTACCCAGGTCGAAGACCTGAAGCAGGCACTCTCTAAAGCACTGGGGTCTAACATTACCTTGCATACCGTCGATGTCAGACAGCAAACCAGCCGGGTGGAGTCTTGGCAATGCAGTTGGGGCCTGCCTCGCCCGTCGATGGTCGGCATTCAAGCGGGCAGTTGTTTTGTTTTCAGAAGTGATAGCGCTATCTCTGCCGAAAGCCTCCAGCGCGTGCAGATTGAAGGGATTGGCGATCGCACGGCGGAAGGCTATGGACAAGTTTGTTTCAACGATCCGCTGATTATGAAACCTACATCTGACAAAGCTCCTCAGTCATCGAACTCAGACTCATTAAACTCGGAACAATCAGAATATCCATTGTTGGGAGAACAGTCAGATGGATTTGCCTACGCCCAAATC
>DBGGTD010000564.1:0-2814 GCA_051162585.1 Elainellaceae cyanobacterium | reverse complement strand
GGGGAGAAATGAGCTATGGTCGGTCGTGGCTCAAGGAGAACGGGGAGACTCTGAAGAAATTCGCATTCCGGCAGATCAGGGTATTGCTGCGGATGCCGCAAAGACCAAGCAAGTCATCAATATTCCTTACGACTTTTATGATGATCCACGTTCAACTAAAGCGCAGGAAATTGAACGCATCAAGGGCTATCGTACGTATACGATGCTTGCATTGCCGCTCTTGGATGAGCACGGTGATCTCGTTGCTGTTGTTCAACTCTTAAACAAGCTTAAGCAAACCAATGATCCGAATGCACCACTAGCCCAGCGGATCGACCGTCTTGGATTCACCTCCGCTGACCAAGCCTTATTTTCTGAATTTGCGTTATCCATTCAACTCGTGTTGAAGTCCTCTCAGCTATTCTACAAAGCCGCTCAAAAGCAACGAGCTGCCAAAGCACTGATGGCCTCCATTCAGTCATTGGGGCGCAGCAGTTTAGACCTCGGCAATACGCTCAACGAAGTCATTAAAACAGTAATCAATGAAGCCCAGACGTTGATGAATGCCGATCGAAGTACGTTGTGGTTAATTGACCGGGAGCGACATGAGCTATGGACTCGCATGTCTGACGTACATGGCACGATATTAGAAAGACGAATTCCATTAAATGCAGGGTTTGTGGGTCAAGTCGCGACGACAGGCAAATCGCTGAATATTTCCTTTGATTTGTATGACCATCCCCATTCGGAAACGGCAAAGGAGATGGATCGAAAGACAGGCTATCGTACCTGTAGTTTGCTTTGTATGCCAGTTTTAAATCACGTCAAGGAAGTCATCGCAGTCACACAGCTCGTTAACAAAAAACGACCGGGCATCTTTCCACCCTACAATCCCGATGATTGGCCGATGGTGCCTGATTGCTGGAAGGCGAGCTTCGACTCGACCGACCAAGAATTCATGGAAGCCTTTAATGTGCAGGCAGGTATTGCCCTTCAAAACGCATGGATGTTTGATAAGACGAGAGGCTATGCCCTCGGGATTTTTATCTAGCTAACGGGCGTTTTCGTTTTGACTTGGCTGAAGATCGGATTGCTCTCGATTCGATCTTAAATTCAGGAATATCCCAGAGTTCAGGGGTGCTCAACGCATACTGTTCACAGACAAGGCTCAAACGAGTTCCCGGTGTTTGCACCGTTGTGACTGAATGGGTTAAATCTCCCTGAAAAAAAAGCAAGGTATTGACGCAGGGCTTGATTTGCTTGACGTGCTTCTTTCCATTGCTTAGAACTAACACCCCTCCACTTAAATTAGTAGGCACTTGAATATACAGCACGCTGACAACAAGGGGAGGAGCAATCGTTTTGCAGTACGACCGCAGTGATCGGTCGATGTGAGGATCAACGCGAGAGGCTTGATTTAGCCAGAGGGGGTTGAGATAGAAAGCATTACAGCTCGGCTGTAGGGCGTGATCTAAATAACTCTTAAAGAAGGGAAACTGGCGTTCGACGGTTGATAATCCTGACCGTTGAAAGACGACAGAAAATCCTTTAGTGGCGATGAAATCCCGGTTAAGGTTGTTGGTTGCAAAATACGGACATGCTTGAATTTCTCCCTGCAAGTCTTTGAGATAGGAGTCAGGAAAGGCGTCAGGATTTTGGCGAACGTAACTCAATGGATGTCTGACTCAGTAACACAGCTAATTTTCCAATCTTCACAGCATCCGTAACGAACGATCGCTGGATTACCAACCCATCAACGAGTAAAACGAGCGAGATTCGGAGGCGCGTTGTAATTGCTCAGAGCTTAAATCTCCCTGATTGACGGTAGAATCCTCTGCATCGATGCGGGATTCCGCACAAAAAGATGCCGTACTAAATCCGCCAAATCGCTTTACTGTACTGCTTCTCAACCGTAAGTTTGGGTTTGCGAACCAAAATCGTTCGATAGAACTCATCGTTTCATAGTCAGTGACTAGTACCATACCGCCTTCATCGTCGATATGGTATCGACCAATAATAGGGACAATTTCTGCATAGCCTCGTTCGCGTAAGAGCCTTCCCTGCTGAGGATTTCCCGGATCGGGCACGAGGGCAAAAACGGTAGTTCCTTGATGGTTATCATCTTCCCGATCCCATGCCATCGAACCTTGCCACTTCACAAACGCACCGCCACTTGCCAAAGCCGGATCGACATCATGTAATTGGCAAATTTCGACGACCTTGGGATGGTCTGCAGGAAAGGCTTCGACCCAAATTTCAGAATCTCCCGTTTCTGATCGCCTAAAGGGTAAGTGGTGGGTCGTGCGTTGCGATCGCCACTGACCAGCACTGAGCTGAAAAAATTCCATTGCATCCATTCGGACAGGCTCCTAACATCAAAGCGTTGCCAGATATCTATTATACGGTGCTGCTTCTCCATCATAAAACGAGACAGAATACCCATAAAGAAGCGAGGTGATCGCCTCGTCAAAAAAACCGTATTTTTTCTGGAATTTCAAACGGGTTCGGAGTATGTATAGCGATCCTAAATCGCTTGTAAATTGTGTGTGAGCAGTGGGGCGGGCGCCGCCCGCCCCACTGCTCACAACCCACCTGGGATTGCTGTAGATTCAAGATGAGTAGGCAGGAAATCTTGAAACTTCTCCCGGAATCCTACGTCTCCTATAACCGGGTAATGTATTGACCCGCTTAAAGTTTCCATAAAGGGATAGTCCGTTTCTTTGATCTACGGCGGTCTTGCTCACAAGATAGAAGTTAGAAACAATCTGACCGTGATCATTCTGACCGTGATCATTCTGACCACAATCATGAGACCGATGGGTGTTGAGTGGTGTG
>DBGGTD010000563.1:0-5128 GCA_051162585.1 Elainellaceae cyanobacterium | reverse complement strand
CTAGCAGCAGCACGACCTACAAGGGATAACGCTGTCCTCGTGCATGGCGAGGATCTTCGACTTGTTGCAGGGCTTCAATCAAATTCACGGTCATCTCTAGAGCATCAAAACATCTCAGTCAGTTTAGCCTTTCCTTCATGACAATCAATTAGCCCTGCCCGCCGCTGGGGCTCTAAACACAAACCTGAGTCCGTAGGACTATAAAATCGTTAAACTGCTAGGCTAAAAGTGAATCTGATTGAATGATTCTGCCGTTTTTTTAAGTTTGGAGAGACAACACTGTGCCTCACACAATCGTCACGAATACCTGCGAAGGTGTTGCAGATTGCGTCGATGCGTGTCCAGTTGCGTGCATTCACCCCGGTCCTGGAAAAAATCAGAAAGGAACAGACTGGTATTGGATTGATTTTGCAACCTGCATTGACTGCGGCATCTGTTTGCAAGTGTGCCCAGTCGAAGGGGCGATCGTTCCCGAAGAACGACCCGACTTACAAAATACCCCCTAGAGTTACAGCAACGTGAATCATCCGTGCATCACGCGTATGTGGCCGACTCAATGCCATGTTGTAAGCTGTGAACTTTAAAGAGTCGCGGATGTGCGTACTCTAGATGCAATTAACAAACAGGCGATCGCTCTAGTTCCCATAGAGGGTTAAATTCTTCAGGAGCTAGAGATGGTAGTATTCACAGGTTAGCCTAGCGACATTTTGAAGAAGTCCATGAATGAGTCTGCTCCAATTCTTGACGTCAAGGATGTTTACGCGGGATATATCAAAGATTTAGATATTCTCCAGGGCATTAACTTTAGAGTTTTTCCTGGAGAATTAGTGGCTGTTATCGGCCCCAACGGAGCAGGAAAATCAACTCTGGCAAAAGCCATTTTTGGCTTACTAACTCCTCGCACCGGGAAAATCTACTTCAAAGGCGACGATATTACAGGATTGCGATCGAACCAGATCGTACAGCATGGCATGTGTTACGTTCCTCAGATTGCGAACGTATTTCCGTCACTCACTGTTGAAGAGAATTTAGAAATGGGCGCGTTTATTGAAAGCGCTCCACTCAAACCTCTAAAACAACAGATTTATGACATGTTCCCGGTCTTAGGAGAGCGTCGCCGCCAGCGAGCAGGGACGCTTTCGGGGGGAGAACGCCAGATGGTGGCAATGGGGCGGGCGCTGATGCTCAAGCCAGCATTATTGTTGCTGGATGAACCCTCTGCTGCCCTCTCTCCGCTACTCACCAACGCCACTCTAGAGCGGATTAAGCAAATTAACCAAACGGGAACCGCCATTGTGTTGGTTGAGCAAAATGCTCGTAAAGCGTTAGCGATGGCAGATCGAGGATATGTTTTAGACTCAGGGCGCGATCGCTTTGAAGGTCCGGGCACAGAACTGCTCAACGATCCGAAAGTGAGCGAGCTCTATCTAGGCGCCGGTCGAGTCCATTCTTAACTAATTGAATGGAATTCGGGTTACGTTGCATTCCTTAACGGTTCATAACTCATCTGCATCATTTTTACAATTCAAGACTTAAAATAGAATTTCTGTCTTCTTGGGCTCATCGATTAGGTGTCTTAACCTAAAGCCGATGAGTGAAGTGCCAGAACTCCCTAATGTTTTGAATCGGTCATAGTCTTGCTGTGGTTCTTTGGCTAAGCTCTGAGCATTTACAACACATTGTTGCTCACGCTGAACACACCTACCCGGATGAGTGTTGCGGCATCATGCTAGGTCTAGATCAGCGGGGCGATCGCCCCTGCAAAATTTTGGTGGAGCTTTGGACCGTTAGCAATGCCTGGGATATGGATGCCGCGAATGCTATGGCCGATGTTGACGCCCAATTTAGCACTGATAATTCGACAAAATCTCGACGGTACTGGATTGATCCTCGCGATATGCTGTCTGCTCAGCGATGTGCGCGCGATCGCCAGATGACTATCATCGGAATTTACCATTCTCATCCAGACCATTCGGCGATTCCATCCGAGTGCGATCGCGTCTGTGCTTGGTCCCAATATTCGTATGTGATCGCCTCCGTTCAGCGGGGTCAGATCAGCAACATCTTAAGTTGGACGCTCGACGATCAGCATCAGTTCGAAGCTGAAACGATGCTTACCACAGAAGCATCAACCCGGGTATGATTCATCAATAAATCAATGAACAATCTGCCCGACAACCCACTGGTTTGATTCCTATCCACTTCAAGTTAGTTCTGCCCAATTGCCATGCTTAATCCCAATTTGAATGATATTCAATTAACTCGTGAAGAATATGAGCGCTATTCGCGCCACCTGATTCTGCCAGAAGTTGGACTAGATGGGCAAAAACGTCTCAAAGCCGCCAGCGTGCTCTGTATTGGCACCGGAGGATTAGGGTCGCCACTACTTCTATATCTTGCTGCCGCAGGTATCGGTCGCCTAGGGATTGTTGACTTTGATGTGGTCGATCGCTCAAATCTGCAGCGTCAGGTTATCCACGGCACGTCGTGGGTTGACAAGCCCAAGATCGAATCCGCAAAACATCGAATTCTTGAAATCAATCCCGCTTGCCAGGTTGACCTCTATGAAACTCGCCTGAGTTCTGAGAACGCATTAGATCTCATCAAAGACTACGACCTCGTCGTTGATGGCACTGATAATTTTCCGACGCGCTACCTGGTCAACGATGCCTGTGTATTGCTAAACAAGCCAAACGTCTATGGCTCAATTTTCCGATTCGAAGGGCAGGCAACCGTCTTTAACTACGAAGATGGTCCCAACTATCGCGACCTTTATCCAGAACCGCCCCCTCCCGGTCTTGTGCCTTCATGCGCAGAAGGAGGCGTTTTGGGCGTTCTTCCAGGAATTATCGGCACTATTCAAGCAACCGAAACTATCAAAATCATTTTAGGGAAAGGCACGACCCTTAACGGACGCCTGTTGCTCTTCGATGCTCTCAATATGTCGTTTAGAGAACTAAAGCTTCGCCCCAATCCAGAGCGCCCAATTATCGAAAAACTGATCGATTATGAGCAGTTTTGTGGCATTCCCCAAGCCAAAGCAGCAGAAGCACAACAGCAAGCCACCATGGAAGAAATCACTGTTCAAGAACTCAAGCAACTACTCGACAGCAGTTCTCAAGATTTTGTTCTGCTCGATGTCCGCAATCCCCATGAGTATGACATTGCTAAGATTCCTGGATCGGTCTTAGTTCCGCTATCCGAAATCGAGAACGGTGAAGGTGTGAACACAGTTAAAAATCTGGTCAATGGTCATCGTCTCGTCGTTCACTGCAAGGCGGGATCGCGATCGGCTAAGGCGATTAGCATCCTTAAAGATTTGGGGATTGAGGGAACCAACGTTAAAGGAGGGATTCTAGCCTGGAGTCGCGAAGTCGATGCTTCCGTCCCTGAATACTAAGCCCGAATACTATAGCCTTACGCTCCCGTAGCGCTACACAGCTTAATCCCGTCAAATACAAAAAGAACGGCGTGGAGACTGTGTTCGCACCATCGTAACTTATTGTCTTGTATAGCAATCCCAGATGGGTTGTGAGCGGTGGGGCGGGCGCCGCCCGCCCCACCGCTCACACACAATTTACAAGCGATTTAGGATCGCTATAGATTAGGTTAGCATCAGCAACCAACAAGGCCGGGTCTAGGGTTGGGTTGAACAGAGTGAAACCCAACCACAATAGAAGATTTGTCAGTCAATCAGAACCGATACATACCTAAGATGCTACCGCTGATGATTGGCGACTCTCTTTGGCAGGTACTGGAGGCTCAATGGGGCTTTGTAGCATGAATAGCAACAGCGGATTGCTCTTGTACTCGCGTCGGAGAGCACGCCGAAGTCCAGCTTCAATATGAGCTTGAAGTTTTGTCCAATCAACATCCATCTCATTATTTGCAAACGTGTGGGTAAACTCAGCCCAACGATCTCTCAGCACGTTTTCGATCGTCGACGTTGCAATATCTTCTAAACGAGATGGTGACGCTGAAGTCACCACGCCTCGCAAATGAAGCTGGGGCTTTGACACAAGTTTGCCATTCCAGTCGACCGATGCTGCAATCGTGATGACGCCATCTCCAGCAAGCTGTTGGCGATCTTTAAGCACTCGCTCATGCACCATGCCAGACCGAGATGCATCGACCAATTCGATACCAGATTGAACAGTTCCGGCAATTTTGATGCTGTCTTGAGTCAGTTCAATGACGTCCCCATTATTGACAATCACCATATTTTCTTTGGGGATTCCCATATTTTGAGCGGTTTGCGAATGCTTTATCAGCATCCGATGCTCGCCGTGGACTGGCACAAAGAATTTAGGTCGGGTCATCGCCAGCATTAACTTTTGGTCTTCTTGTGAACCATGTCCTGAGACATGCAGACCCTCCCGGCGCCCATACAGCACTTTTGCACCCTGCATCATCAGCTTGTCAATCGTGTTGACGACTGCAATGGTGTTGCCCGGAATGGGGTTTGCCGAAAATACAATCGTATCCCCTTCTTGGACTCTGATTTGCCGGTGCTCTTTATTAGAAATGCGAGTTAGGGCTGCCATGGGCTCACCCTGCGATCCCGTTGTCAAAATTAGAACGCCCTCAGGAGACATCTTGTTAATCTTGTTCAACGGCACAAACAAATCATCGCTGCATTTGATGTAGCCTAGCGTACGCGCTTGAGCAATCACGTTTAACATCGATCGCCCCACGACAGCCACCATGCGGCCATGCTTTTGAGCGAGTTCTAGAATCATGTTGATGCGATGCACTGACGATGCAAACGTGGTGACAATCAACCGTCCTGGGGCTTGGTGAAACACGCGATCAAGGTTGGGATACACAGATCGCTCCGACGGAGTTTGTCCTGGAACTTCCGCATTCGTTGAATCGCTCAGGAGACATAGCACACCTTTTTCGCCATGCTCAGCAAGTTTTTGAAAGTCAAAGAACTCTCCATCGACTGGCGTGTGGTCAACCTTGAAATCTCCAGAATGGATAACGACCCCAATCGGCGTATGAATCGCGACGGTGAAGCTGTCAGCAATGGAGTGAGTGTTGCGGATATATTCTACGAAGAAAGACTTGCCGATGCGAACCATGTCACGCGGACGAACGGTGCGCAATTCTGTGCGATCGGCAACGC
>DBGGTD010000562.1:0-7170 GCA_051162585.1 Elainellaceae cyanobacterium | reverse complement strand
ATAGAGGAGATCGATGAATTGTCATGCTGGTCTAAAAACGATGTCAGCGTAATGCCCACCTCGGGGATAGGATTTGCCCAGTTAATACCTACTCCAATAACAGCCGAGGTTATGCGCTCTTGATGCATCCGCGTTTCAATCAAAATACCGCCGAGTTTACGTCCCTGTAGGATGAGGTCGTTCGGCCATTTCACGCCAACGGAAATGTCATGTTGGCGCAGGGCTGAGGCAATTCCCAAACCACTCACGAGGGGAAGCTGTCTACCCTGATCGATGGGACAATCTAGGGCGATCGCGACAGACAGGTACAAGCCACCTGCAGAAGACTGCCACCGCCGTCCCCACTGTCCTTTTCCAGTCTTCTGCTGAGATGCAATCACCACCGTGCCTGAGCCTGCCCCTTTGTCAATTAGGGTCCACACGGCTGAATTAGTAGATGATACGGTTTCAAGCCAGCGGATTGTAAATTGGGTATGCGGAGAACGAGTGCCATTCAGTTGAACCGAATACCGCTCAAGGGCAGCATTCAATCGACTGACATGAATCTCTTCGAGGGGAGCAGATGGTTGATGCATAGATAACTGGCGACCCGATAATAGGCGAAGATAAAGTAATCCTGGCCTGCATCTAAACCCAAACCCGTAATTTCCAGTCAAGAAAAATTTTCAGATGTCGAGCTAGGTGTTGTTTAGTATAAGCGGTACGGCTGCTCCATCAAGTCTTCATGACGTTAATTCCGGCATTAGCTCGTTGGAAAAAGCGGAGCCCCTGTAGGATGGTTTTGTGCAGTTCTAACGATTAGTCTGTCCATTTTTTATTGTCTTATCTGTCGAATTCTATGCACACTTGGCATTGGCAGACCTGGCGCGATTTACCGTATCTAACATGCAGTCTCTTAGCCCCATTTCCCCACGGCTTTTTTACCCAATCATTTGGGTCAATGTCTCTGGCAGAGCTTGGAAATGTTTTGTCTCCCACTGCCGACGTCTATCGGGTCAGGCAAGTTCATGGAGGTACGGTTTTGACACCAACCGAAATCGGAATCCGGCAATCATCTCCTCCCGATAGCGCTGACTCCGTCGACTCCGGCCCGTTGCCTGAAGCAGATGGGATTTTAACTGACCGGATTGATCAGGCTGTGTGGGTGGCGACGGCGGACTGTGTACCGGCATTAGTCGCAGATGCTGTTACGGGGCAGGTCGCTGCGGTTCATGCAGGATGGCGAGGCACAGCCGCCCAAATATTGCCTGAGGCGATCGCCCGATTGCGATCACAGGGAAGCCAGCTCCACAATCTTCGCATTGCACTAGGGCCGGCGATCGCCGGGACTGTTTATCAAGTTTCAACCACGGTTGCCGCTGAGGTGGGTAAAACGGTGGTGTCAGTCGCTGCACCTGTCGGTAATTCATCTGGCCCTAAAATAGATGACGAACTCACTACCGTGTTAGCGCAGTTAGAGCAGCTGCCAACGTCTCCCCTTCTAGACGACCCCCTGCCTAAACGAGTACGAATTGATATTCGATTGGTGAACCAGCTTCAGCTTGAATCGCTGGGGATTTGTGCAGACCACGTTGCTATTGCCCCCTACTGCACCTATCAAGACGCAGAGCATTTCTTTTCATATCGGCGCGATCGCCTCAAAAAAGTTCAGTGGTCGGGAATTGTGAGTACGAGCAGCAAGATTGTGAGCTAGGCTGGTGTGTACCAAGATATTCGATGCTTAGAATCCGTAATCCATTCTCGTTTTGACGTAAAGCAAACGATGCTGATGGACGTTGATGCCCACCCGGCAGACTTAAATTCATTCGCCGCTTGGTATAGGCGAGGTGACGAGTTAGCGAATCAGAAACGCTATCAAGACGCTCTCGATAGTTTCGATCAAGCATTAGCAATTGATCCTAATAGCTCTGAGGCCCTTGTCTTTCGAGGCGTAATGCTCATATATCTCGGTCGATATCGAGACGCATTAACAAGCTGTGACCGGGCATTAGAAATCAATCCCAATGAGGTAGAAGCCTGGATTTTCCGAGGAGCTGCATTGCGCTATTTAGGGCAGTATAAAAAGGCATACGCTAGCTATGAGCGCGCTCTAGAACTCGGTAAAGAGTCCAATCATCATGTCAACGGAGAGTTGAATTGTTAATGCAGTTGGTTGACTCGCTCGGTTCATGAGGTTTGGGGCACACCCTTAGGGTAGCCAACGAGGTCGTAGTCCCACAAATGGCAAAACTTCGGGTTCGGTTTGCACGAGGTTTCCATCCTCGTCGGTGAGAACAGGTAGAAACCAAAGCCGACTCGTGGCGATCGGTTTACCGTCAATTCCCCGAATAGCATCGCTATCAGGGGTTGTCTCTGATGACGAAACGACTTGATCAAATAAAATACCCAACCCATCTGGGGCAAGGCTCATTTGTATATCTTGCTGAATTGGAAGCTGAAGCAAATCGATTCGTTCGCCCGTTTCTAGGTCAATTGCAGTCAAATAGGGTTGCTCGACATATACATCACCCGGTAAAAGTTCGGTGAGTAGACAGTAGAGCATGGCTTGAGTGGGGTCAAAGGTAGCGTTCAAAATCGACCCGGTCGTCTTGAGTAATTCTTTCTCGGTGCCCTGATTTGTTACTAGGTAGAGCGATCGCGTCGGATTGTATGGATCAGCATTAAACTTGACCAGTGCTGCGGCTGATCCATCGGATGCGAAACTCAACACCATGCCGTAAGTTGGTAAGAATTCGAGCGGTTCATTCGTTTCATCGTCGTCCGCATTAAGCGGCAAAATAGCCAGCCCTTCACCTTGCAGATACGCTAATGCCTGACTATCGGGTGTAATCAAGAAGTCTCCGCCGGGTTCTGATTCTAACGGTTCTGGCTGTCCATCAGGCCTGATAGACCATAAGCCAAATTCTGCTGGGTTACTTCGGTTGACTCGATATACGACAATCGTTTGACCGTCAGGAGATAAATCAAATTTTAGATTTTGATAGTCGTCATCATCTAGAACGAGCTTAATTTCACCTTCTGCCGGAATGGACTCAGGGAGTTTAGACGGCACCAACGTGTTGGAGTGGGTGCCGGGCGTGTCTGCTGACGATTCTGCTCGAATGCCCGTCGAAACCTTATAGAGCTGCTGATTGAGCAGCCCCTGTTCATGGGATTCGCGATTCGTTGCCGAAAATAAAACGCGATCGCCCTCTGGATATGCCTCATAATCCATCACGACCAGCGTTTCCGGCGTCAGAAGCCGTTTTTCCTGCCGGGTGATGTTGTAGAGAATCAGCCGCCCGGTTTCGTCATCGTCAGTGCCGAGATATAAGAAAGCGCGATCGCGGGTATGAAATTGGGCTTTAAAGGGGCGAATCGTTTTGCTGTCGTCGCCGAGAACGCTAAAGCGATCGTATGCGTCTTCTAGCGTCAGCTCAAACTCATATCCATACGGTGCAGGAGTATCTAGGGTGTATGCCATCCGGCGACCGGCCCAGCTAAATTTGCCCGGAATGGGCTGAGGTTCTTCATCCGGTACAATCGCTTCGAGGTGCAAGTTGTTCTCGACGCTCTCCCGATCCATCGGTCGACTGAAATCTAAGATAAATGCGGTATCCTCTGCGCCAACTCGTTTATCATCCCAGCTAAAACTCCGCACGTGTGCTGCCGTGCGATCGCCTAGCAGCATCAACCCCGCTATTATTATGCTCAGCACTGCAATCACGATGAGTGCGGTGCGATCGAGCGCCTGAGGAAACTGTCTAGACGACTTAATTGACGGTTGAAACATGGGCAAAAAGCGACTAATATTCGTAGGGATTTTTGGGTTCCGGAATTTCCGTCATCGAATCTGGCTGAATGGTCAAATGACGGGTGCCGTTAAGCGTTTCGGTGATCATCTTCCCTTTAATATCAAGCCAGGTATCGGGTGGATAAACAGAACGACTTTCGGTTAGTTTGACAGGCAACCCAACCGGATATGCATCGGCTGCACAGCAAGTCAAGATAAACCGAGAAATCATTAAATAGGTATCAGGCAAATCAGGAGGATGGATTACAAATCCTTGGACATTAACTGTCTGCCCCGTATATGCATCGGGCTCGGGATAAACATTGAGGGTGCGAATCCATTCAATTAGGCTTTTTTCACCAGGACGGGTTGATGCTTGAAATGCTTGGGGCTGAGCCCGAGTTGCTGCGAGCGTATCGGTCACGCCTCGTTCGATAGCAATCTGGCTATCAAACGGACGCGGAGCAATCACAAATCCCATCAGTGCGACACCAATCAGCAGCACGCTTCCCCAACCGGGTGGCAGCAATGCAAAGTGCTGCGTTGACGCTGTCTGAAACGAGCGAGCTCGAATGGATCGCCGCCGCTTCCACCGAACAAACTGCACTACCCTAAAGCCACCGACTCCCAACAAAAATAAGCCAGCTAGGTTGGCTAACCACATGTAGTCGGGGTGAAGAAGCAGATTGATTTGCCCCGTAAACCAGTATTTGAGGAGCAATCCTCCCCAACTTAAGAGGACTAGCGTATCTATCCAAAAAAGCCATACTGATCGACCCGATGGTTGGGGCGGGGGAGGCGTAAACCGCGTTCTTGTAGACCTCGATCGAACGGTCATGCAACCTCATTAAAACATTTAGAACTTCGCTGAATGGCTAAGTCAATAGCACTCATCATGTCTTCTCGTTCTCAATGACTAGCTCAGGTAAAGGTTGACCAACAATGCCAAAAGAAAGGTCATTTGACCCGCGATCGCAAACAAGTAGAGAATGGCTCGCCCTCGAAACACAGAGAATAGCAGACCAATATTCTTTAGGTCAATCATGGGACCAAAAACCAGGAATGCTAAAAGGGCGCCCGTTGTAAATGTAGATGCGAATGACAGCGCAAAAAATGAATCAACGGTCGAACAAATCGATACAATACAGGCCAGCGCCATCATCGCCAAAATTGAAGTGGTCGGTCCTTGACCAAGGCTCAGCACCACCTCACGAGGAATGGCTATCTGAACAATAGCGGCGATCGCACTTCCAATGACGAGCATCCCTCCCAGCTCTCGCAATTCTTGAATGGCATTATCGATCATCATCTGGAGGCGTTCAGGAAATGACCTAGATTGCGGCAGGGTGGCCATTGCGGCGATCGCGGCTCCATTGCCATCTAATCGCTGGGGTTTGCCCTCCCGTCCTAACAGAAATGTTCCAGATTGAAGCAACAACGAACGAGACTCATCTGACTGTTGCCGGTCTGATCTCAGAGGCGGCTCTGGTTGCGACATCATGCGGGCAACCGACGGCTGCAATAGCGGACGCAAGTCAGCCTGCGTGCTAAAAATCCAGCCGATTGTAGTTGCAATGAATAGCGACAAAATAATGCGTAGAAACACAATCTCAGGCTGACCCCGGAATGCGGTCCATGTCGCCCAAAATACGATGGGATTGATCGTCGGCGCCGCCAGCATAAACCCGATCGCAACGGATGCCGGTGCTCCCTGAACTAAAAGACGACGAGCAACAGGAACATTCCCACATTCGCAAACTGGAAACAAAAAGCCCACCAGGCTTCCTGCTAAGGCACCTAAAAATGGATTTCGAGGCAAGGCTGACACAAGCTTACGCTCATCCACAAACAGCAGAATCAAGCTAGAAAACAATACCCCAATCAATAAGAAGGGCATAGCCTCGACTAGCAAGCTAAAAAATAGGGTCAGCGCACCGTTAACCTGACTCATGCAAATCGTTAGCTCATCATTTCTAAACAGCTGTAGCCTGACATGACATTTTATCTAAACGCCGCACGCAAATCGAATATCTTTGCATTTGAACGACATAATTATTGGGGGAACCTTAAAGTTTTCATGAAGTCTATGCCAGTAGAATAGGATTCATTTGCTACACAATAGGGTTCATTCGCTACCGAATGTTTTGATTTTTTACTGGTGGAGGGGGCGATCGCCATGGTCATCAAACCTTATGAGGGCAAGGAACATGTTGGTTCTCAGGGGTTTGAAACTCACGGGCTCCTTAACGTTGAGCGAATTGAGTGGGAAGCCGAGAAAATTGAAGATTTGCTAAAGAAATACTTTTGCTCAGAATCCATCAGTGCAAGCGATCTTGATCTCCTTCTCGATGAATACTCCAAACTGAAACACCTCAACAGTTTTGCTAAGCAAATTGTCATCCGAATGCTGAGGAGCAACCGGCGCTTTTGGGGCTACAAAGTTGATGTGAATAACCGAATCGTTAAGCCCCATATCTTGTTTCTGATTGGCACCCTATGCGACGGGTTTGATTACATGAATACAAGCCCTCTGTATGGATTAAGAGTATTAGACATCGGTTGCGGGGCATTATCGGAATACGGGACTGTCGATGACGACGGTGATTTGCTCAATCAGTTTTATGGCGATCGCCCTCCCATGGCAGCCGAAATGCTCCAACTGCTGGGTGCGCAAACGATTGGGATTGACCCTCGCAGACACTGCCCTCAAACCTATGACTATCGAGTCTCTTACAAACATCAAATCGTAAATTTTGATGCGATCGAGAACTGGCTAAACGCCTTCTCTGCACCCTTTGATGTCATCTCTGGGTTTAACCTATTCAGCCGCCCTGGGTTTCTGTATCACTACTGGTCAACCGATCGGATTGTGGCGCTCTTCCAAACGCTAAGGCAGCGGCTTGAACCTTGCGGGCTCTTATATACCAGCTCGCCATTCCCTCCGGCCTCTTTAGAAAATCGGCACACCAATCGCCAAATTTTCACGAAAGCTGGCTTTGAGATTTTACACGAAGGCTACTACTTCATTGCGAAACCCAATTGACTAAGGCTGCTCTTGGATTCAAGCTCATTCTATCGCCCAGTTTTAGAGATATCCGTGCTCGGTCAAAAATGACGGAGTGATGAAATCATGATTCGATCGGGCCAGAGACTCGTCATGTTGGTCAGTCGGTGTGCTATGAGCGTCGGGACGGAGGTTGAGAAACTTTTCAACATACTTGCCCAGCACATCTCCCTCTAGATTGACGCGATCGCCCGCTTTTAGATATTGAAGATTTGTTTCGGCATAAGTGACTGGAATCACCGCCACCTTAAACCAGCGCCCTGCCGAATCACAGTCTGCCACCGTTAGGCTGACCCCGTTTACTGCGATGCTTCCTTTCGACACGATGTAGCAC
>DBGGTD010000561.1:0-2911 GCA_051162585.1 Elainellaceae cyanobacterium | reverse complement strand
TGCCTGACCTTGCTCATATTCCTTATACATGCGATCGAGGATGCCAAAGTCATAGTCTTGAGCATCCGCAAAGATCGCAGTGTGCCCGCGTCGATTCAGCTGATGGATGATAAATTTGGCAGCTTTGATCCCTTGGCGATCGCGACGATAAGACCCATAAAATACTACTGTTTTGAAACTCATGAGAGGCATATCTCCTTCGATGAACTAGCAGAAATCTAGGGAAGCTTGTTATGGCCCTGCGGGCTCACCACACGTTCAATGTGCTAACGCGAGAGCGTACGGCTATATCTAATTTGATTTATTGAATTAAAGATCATAAAGATTAAAATTACGTTTAACCGGAGTTTAAACTAATCAGGGACGATAGGTAACGAGGATAGAAGGACGACCACAACTATCGATTTAATGACGCTGATCCGCATATCCCGATTGAGCCATCTCATGGTTTGGGGCGAGATGTATTTTGAGAACAAGTGCCTGTGGTAGATCCGGCTGATGATGGCACCGTCCTTTAAGGTGATTATTTCACCAACTCCATTGGTTGGTCCTGATGATGCAGCCGTTGAGGTGCAAGGGGGATTAGTGGTTTTGATTTGTGGCGATCGCCATTGGCAATATCACTCCATTCATCCCAACAGATTTCATGAATTCTCATGTGGTGCATTGACCGAAGCCAATGCGCGAGAGGGTCGAACACCCAGTGATCCAGACTCAACCGATCCAGACGGGCTAATTGTTCAACCCTATCTGCAAACCAAGCGCTCCGGAGGCTTTGTGAAAGTTGCCGTTCATCCTAGGACAGATTCAATCGACACTTAACCTGGTGAGCAACAAATGTCAACGAGATGCGCTTCGGCTTCACCGACCAGCTTGACCGAATTTGGAGACATTAGATGCACCTTCCGATTGCACATTCTAACGTCGGGTTAGTGTAAACAAATGTAAACAAATTTTGCACATGGTAAAGCTAACATAAGTTATATGGGATCACCGATCCGTTGTCTTAAGATCTTCTTTAGATTTGAACAAGCATCCTATTGATACGGCTTAAGGATGGATAACCAGAAATCAAATGTGGTGGAGGAATCATCCATGAGTATTTCGACTTTACGACAGTTTTGGGCAGTCATCGAGGGAATGCAAGCCAGTACGCTTCTGAGATTGAATGATACTGAGTTAGTACATCAGTTACTGACCCAGCTTAAGGGAGAGACGACGTTAAGCTTAGAAGAAGTATCGGGTGTCAGCCATTATGCTTACTCCAGACTTCCATTAATTCGAGACTTGGCTCAGTCACGGGGAGTGTAAAACCCGTTGCATAAAACATTAGCCAGAAAGGTGTCTGGTTTGAGCAGTAGGGCGGGGTGTTTCTGATTGTTATTTAAAGAAGTGACTAAAAGGGAACATTGACCCCTACATAGCCCAGCACGCTATCTCGTCCGGGGTTGCCTTCATATAGTTCGGCATTGGAAATGTGATGCCAGCGCAGCCCTACCATCAGCCGTTTTTCGTCATCAATTCGGATCGTCGCTCCGCCGCCTGCCTGGGGCGTGAAGTTGAAGCTCGACCCCGTACTGGGTACGTCATTCGTCGTACCCAAAATTCCAGCTCCTCCGTCCACGTAGAGAGACCAATTTTGTTGACGAATAAAATGCCAACGCAGCAAAACCGCTAGATTAAGACCGACCGCATCATCCCCCGTCTGATCAAACGCCATCCCATTTAATTCGAGGTTGACGCTGTGCCCGTTGGCAAAAAAGTGAGACACTCCCGCTCCCACCAGTCCAAAATTGTTCTCGAAGGTTGTAGCGCCGCCGCCCTGCACATACCAGCGCTGAAGACCTCTACTGCCAAAGGCGGGAGAATTTTCTGAGGAATTTTCTGAGGAATTTTCCAATGATGCTTCCAAGGGAGTTGCTGAAGAAACGTCTTCAGGAGCAGTCAGGAGAGTGTCTGGAGAAATATCTGAGGCGATAGTTAGGGAGACATCTGGAGACGCTTCTGGAGACGCTTCTGGAGACTCTAGAGTCGTATCCGGAGACGGGGCGAGGGAATAGGACGTCTGTGAGTGAAACTCTGTAGCGGGATTGTACGACGAGTTTGGAGACGAGATAGGAGAGAAGTCAGGAGAAATTTCTGGGTGAGAGTTCTGGATCGAAATGGGTTCAGGACTGGGAGTAAAAGATTGACGTACTTCTGGTATAGATTGATCGATCTTCTCAAGGCTATCAAGGCTATCAAGGCTATCAAGCTCCTCACTGATATTAGCGTGTAAGCCTTTCATCGGGTACAGCGCCATCGTGCATGCTGCAAGGGCAACCATCACAGGACGATGGAGGCAAGGCTGGTTAGTCTGAAGTTTGCCAACTGAACTTATTGTTAGCGATCGCGCACAGCGGATCAACGTCTCGCCCGTATTATTCATACTTAAACGATAGGATTTAGATAAAGAATTTTCGGAATAATCAGAATTCAGCCAACACGTACTAAGGTAGATGCTCAGTAGTCTAGCCATTCATTCAGCGATCGCCCAGCCTCGTCCGTACAGAATGTTGCATGTTGAAATAGATTACCTATCCACTCTGAACAAAACTCTGTGTAGATTCTCACCACACGCGATAGCTGCCTGCGAGACGGATATAGCAAGTTGAGATCACATAGTGGCAATGGATAATTCATTAATAACGGCTTTAACTGACCATTAGCAATATAGTCTTGAACTAAAAATGGTGGAAGTTCGGTAACGCATACTCCTGCTAGCGCTAATTCGAGGAGATGAAGATAATCATTGACCCGAAGAAATGGACTAATGTGAATGACCTGATGTCCTAGCTGCCAGGTGTTTGAATGAGTCGGTGCTTTCCAACTGGCGCAAGGCATAGTGAGCAGGTGTTCAGGGGTGCGAGGG
>DBGGTD010000560.1:0-4049 GCA_051162585.1 Elainellaceae cyanobacterium | reverse complement strand
ATGACTTTTGGTTGAATGCAGAATCGTCTTCTTCAATAGTAGACGGTTTATCTACTGACTCATCAGCAGTTTCAGGAGATTTAGAAACAAACCCATTCACTGCAGACGATACCGCTTCATCGAGCGGAGTCCCAGATGAAACTGACTCATCGGATGATGAAAACATGTGAATCACGGTTTGCAGACTTTTCCGCTTTTCTTGAATTGCTTCAAGTTGAGCTGCTAGTTTGACCTCTTGAGAAGCAAGCTCAGTATCCACCTCTAAAAGTTTAGTTTCCATGGGCTCAGATGGAGATTGAACAGAAGATTTCGGCATAAAACTACCTCAATTATGAAAAGATACAGAGTTTAATTCGAGAAAACTGTAAACCATTGCACTATGAGAGCAAAAATACTCCGCCAAGATTCTGCAATGATTTATATCGTCATGTATTACGTATGCTGTGATTTTTAATCAAGCTGCACATTTTGGGGTTGTATCGCAACATATTAGCAAATATTCCATGAAGCGATCGCTCTTTAATATTAGTAGATTTAGAGCGGCTTTGAATACATTTTGACAAGAATTACGCCTAATAATGGAGTAACGTTGTTAGGTTAATAACGGATTGGGGATTTCCCTAAGACAGTCTCTTCCTTGCCATACAGCGTCTCCAACTCTCGTATATGCGATTTATTTTTGAATTCTATGGAGTGTAAGACTCTCCCTTCGACATCAGAAAATTGACCCTTACTGTTCATAATCCTGCATACCAGGGCGGCTTATGTCAGGATTTAGCTAAATAATTAACTGATTACATAAATAACTATCTCGTTTAGGAATAGACCGTCCAATCATTAGTGGCTTTCTCCATCTACCAACGTGAGAACAATCTATCTAAGACGAACAACCAACACTGCCAATGGTATTGAAACGTTGATCTGCTAAAAATCTACTAACCATTTGTGACAGCAAACAATAACCATAATTTATGGTTGCTTGGCAATTGACGCCATCCTAGCTAATCTAACTGTCTCCCTAAGTCGGTGGTCATAATTAGCTATATAGCCTTACGCTCTCGCGTTAGGACGTTGAACGTATAGTGAGCCCCCGCGCCGCAGGGGCTCACTATACAAACCTGAGTCCGTAGGACTATAGGAACCCATAAAACCCTGCGCTGCCCGCTGCGCAGGGTTTTGAATTTAGTTTTTAATTGTGCCGAGGTACTTAATAGTGTCAATACTTTTACTGGACTACCTTGAGAGATTATGTGCGGTGTCGCACTGCTGCCCAAATCGAAGGACGAACCCCAACGTGTTTGACCACCAGAGCATACAGCCAGAGGTTCCATAGCGACATTGAAAAGGCAGTTGCTAACGATGCTCCCAAGATACCGATATGAGGAATGGCGATCGCATTCAACACCAAATTAACCACAGCGCTTGCTGCAAACACTTGCGCCATTTGATTTTGGTGCCCCGTCATCATCATCAAGTAGCCAACTGATCCAGACCCTACATTCACCAACTGCCCAATAGCCAAGGTGATCAACGACCAGCGTGCGCCTTCAAACTCATCTCCAAACCAGTGCAAAATCGGCACCGCAAAGAGGATCAGTCCAAGGGTCAGGATGAAGGCTGGAATGAAAATCCAATACGCAACCGTTGAAACTACCTTCTGCAATGTCTGCCGATCGCCTTGGGCATATAGTTTGGCAAAATTAGGAGCCGCGATCGCATTGACTGCAACCAAAACAAGGCTAACCCAGCTTGCTGTTTTCAGCGCCGCGCTGTAAATTCCAACGGATTGGGTACCTGATAGCGTCCCCAACATGAGAATATCGGTCTGATTCAAAATCACAGAAGAGCCATCGATGAAGATCAGCGGCAACGCTGTCATCAACCACAGCCGAATATCATACGTTGGGGCAACGCTGCGAAGTTTAGTGGAGATGTGGTGGCGAAACTGCCATAGTTGAATGCCAATGGCGATCGCCAATGCCCCCATCGAAAGTGCGATCGCTGAGATGCCGGTCAAAGACTGCCCGCTTTGTCTCCAGGCGATCGCGCCCAAAAGCAGCAAAAGCGGCCACGCCACCAACCAGGGCATGTAGGCAAGCCCGATGCGCTCAATCCCGCGACTCATTTCAACATGCAAATTCATCAGAGCTTGTAGGGGCACCGTCCATAAGCCTGCGATGATGAGGACGGTATAAGAACCACCAATTTGAGCATCGAGCCGTTGAACCAACACAGTGCCTACTGCGGCAAGCAGTAATCCATTGATGCAGGTTTGCCACCAGCTTCCCCAGATGATGCCCCGCAAACGGTTCCAGTCTTGAGTGATGATATACACAGGAATGAACCGCAACAGCACTTTGGGTAATCCAAATCCGGCGAGAAACGCAGTAAAATTTCCGAGGGTAATGGCAAAGTCGTATGCACCATAGCCGCTAGCGCCCATCCACCGAGTTAGCAAAAGCTGAGTGCCGTAGCCAATGCCCACTCCTAAGATTTGTGCAAGCAGCGCAATTCCTGCTCCTTTTGCAAGAGACTGTCCTAAATCAGAGGCGTGCAGCGCCCTGAATGCACTCAATGCTCTGAGTCGGGCAAGCGATCGCCGCATAGATTAGTCGCCCATTTACATAGTCGGAGCTATGGTAACAGGTCTGCATTCAAATGGGGGACGAATCAGCGGAGGTGATTTCCTATGACGGGGTTTAGGGGGAGAGAATGTCATCCAGCACTTGAAATAACAGCGCGTTTTGCTCAGGCGTTCCAACTGTAACGCGCAGCTTATTCGATAATCGAGACTGCTTAAAGTAGCGGACTAAGATACCCCGCTGCTTCAACTCTTGATAGAGAAAACCAGCTACTGTAGGTGCTCCATTGCGTCGAATATGCTCAGGAGGTTGGACTAGCAAAAAATTGGACTGAGACGGAAAGACGTAGAACCCTAGCTGAGCAAACCGATCTGCCATTACCCGACGTTCTGCAATTACCTTCTGCGCCATTGCTGTCTTATACTCTTGATCGGCGATCGCAGCGGCACCGACTAAACAGGCGATCGCATCGACGTTGTAGCTGTCTTTAACCTTGATTAATCCCGATAACAAGGTAGGATTGGCGATACCAAACCCTAGCCGTAACCCCGCGAGAGAATAGCCCTTGGACAGCGTTCTCAGCACGATTACGTTGTTATAGGTCTGAACTAGGTCTAAGGCATTAGTGTCGGCAAAATCGGCATAGGCTTCATCAATCACCAATATCCCGGATAGTTGAGCGGCCAGCTTGTCGAGCAACTCAATCGAGATACTAGTGCCCGATGGGCTATTAGGAGATGCAACAAATGTGACCGCGCCTTCTGCGCTGACAAGCGCTTCGACAGGTAGCGTATAGTCGTCAGGAAAGGGAACTTCAATAATGTCAGCATCTTGAATGCTTGCCAAGGTTTGATAGAGGACATAAGTTGGCATGGGGTAGACCACGCGCCGCCCCGGTTGGGTGCAAGCTCGCACCAGCATGGTTAACAGGTCATCACTGCCATTGCCGACCAAGACCCAGTCTGGAGAGACTCCCAACGCTTGACTCGCAGCGTTTTGAAATGACTGCGCCATGGGGTGAGGATACCGACGCAGCAGTTCACCATCAATCTCATGCAGTACGTTCATCGCATGAGGCGACGGTGGATAAGGATTTTCAGTGGTATTGAGCTTGATGATTTTAGTGCCTGGCGCGGGCTGTTCTCCCGGAACATACCCGGCCATTGCGTCGATATTTGGGCGGAAGTAACTCATAGGTGGCGATCGCATTGACTCATAAGTCTAAAGTCTATCAGCCTTGAATCAAACATTCTAGAAAACAATGGGCGTTAAACACTAAATTCTGTTGATTTAAAGCGCAAAGCAGAGACATGGCAATGCATATCTCTGCTCAGCGTTAAATTAAATTTTTGTTAGCGCACGGTAACTAACTCAATTAGTCAACTCGCTTCTTCACTTCGTCTTTTACATCTTCTGCGGTGTGACGGGCCTGAGCTTCAGCCTGCTTGGCTTGACCTTCCATCCGCT
>DBGGTD010000559.1:0-2340 GCA_051162585.1 Elainellaceae cyanobacterium | reverse complement strand
CCCCTGCCAAATCGCCCGATTCAAGTAAATTAACCCAATCATCCAGCGTTGGAGCCGTTTCGTTACCTGCTTCATCCAGCCGTGCCCGCATCGCCAGACTCGACGCATAGACGAGATTAGTGCTCCTGACCCGCATGAAAGTCGATCGCCCATTCAACGGCGGTTCGAGGGTCGCCACCGGGATTGGCACGTTGAGCAGCACGGCATAGTCTCTAGGCGGAATCACGACCTGCGGCGAAATATCCGATTGCCGCTGCCCCCGCAGAATATCGCTCATAACGCGGCTACCCGGTCCGGCATAGATATCGCCTTGCGGATTTTCGACCCAGGAGGGCAACGTGACAAAGGGCGCATCGGGTTGGCTCAGATAGCTTGCCGCTTGCAGAATATCAACCGTAACGGGGCGATCGCCCGGATTGTAAAGAACAATCCCCAGATACAAGCTGGTCAGCTCATCGTCCGAGGGAGCGCGATAGACATGATGGGCAAAGACATCAAATCGACCGTCAAAGCCAAAATTGAGGTGAGCAGACGGAGATTGCATCCCATCGGGTGGAAACGTTGACAGCAAAATCCCCTCCGTCTGCACAAGTTCAGGGCTGTTGCTGTTGAACATGGGAATGGAATCCACCTCACCCGGCAATGGTCGAATCGTCTGCGGGCGCACCACCTCTACAGGGGTGGGCGTAGGCGGCGTTTGGGCGATGAGAATTGGAACAAAAAGGTTAAACATGACAGGCATCGGTAAATATCAGGCGAACGGTTGTCAAATTTCAAAGTTGCTCTAGACTGTTGAAAAAATGTGGCGAGAGGGGTTATGGATCACGCATTGATTTCGACAGTTCAGCATGAGTCTTCATGGTGCGAGATTTCACGGTCTGCGATTCAGTCTAACGTCACAATGCTGAGGCATCGGATTGGACCAGACGTGAAACTCGGCGTAGTGGTCAAAGCAGACGCCTTTGGGCATGGGCTGATTCCCTGCGCTAGAGAATACTTAGCGGCAGGTGCGGATTGGCTGATCGTCAATTTTGCTTATGAGGCGACTGCCCTGCGTCAAGCCGGAATTGATGCTCCAATTTACATTTGCGGCAATGTTTCCGTCGCTCAGGCGCAGCAGGTCGCAGAGGCAAAGGCTCGACTCGTCCTCTACGATGCAACGGTGGCAAAGGCGCTATCCCAGGCGGGTCAGCAAGTCGGACATCCAATTCCGGTACATCTCAAGATTGAGACGGGTGCTCATCGTCAAGGCTTACCTCTAAAAGAGGCATTAGACCTTGCCAACCTCGTTCAAGAGCTTGACGGCATTGTCTTAGAAGGGATTGCGACTCATTACGCTGATATTGAAGACACGACTGACCATCGATTTGCCCGCCAACAGCTCCAGCAGCTTAACGAGGCACGTCACGCATTTCAAAGTGCCGGGTTTGACGTGCCGATGGTGCATTCAGCAAATTCTGCGGCAACCATTCTCTGGTCTGAAGCTCACGGGTCGCTCGTGCGAGTTGGCATCGCCGCCTATGGGCTATGGCCCTCCACCGAAACCTATGCCACCGTCTTGCAAACCGCGAGCGATCGCCCGGATGCATTCATTCCCAATCTTCAACCCGTTTTATCGTGGCGGGCGCGGGTCGCTCAGGTGAAGACGGTGCCTGCGGGGGGGTATATCGGCTACGGGCGCACCTGTCGGGCCACTCACCCTATGGCGATCGCCATCTTACCCTTGGGCTATCACGAAGGCTATGACCGTCGCCTCTCTAATTTAAGCTATGTCTTGATCAACGGGATGCGTGCCCGCGTCTGTGGGCGAATTTGCATGAACATGACGATGGTCGATGTTACGCACATTCCAGACGTGCAGGTGGGCACGGTGGCAACCCACCTCGGTAGCGATGGCGAAGAACGGATCAGCGCCGAACAGCTTGCCTCATGGATGGGAACGATCAACTATGAAGTCGTCTCTCGAATTCACCCCTCTCAGCCTCGATTGGTCGTTGAAGGCGTTCCTCAAACCGCCACCGAACGAGCTGATGCGATCAATCCCTCACCGTCTATGTTGGATGCTGTATCGTCATATCGAAACTAGTATAGCCGTATGCTCTCGCGTTAGGACGTTGAAGGTGTGTAGAGCCCGTAGGGTTATATTGTCAGCGATAATGGTTAGGGATTGATGCATCAGCGCTAAGTTTAGATAGGAATTTTGACTGGTTTCGTAGCTTACTATTTAAGACAATTGGGCAATATCCAATGGCTAGAAGACGAACAAAGCGCGTCACTCTTTCCGATCTTTCAAAATCTGGGCTTCGTGCCCTCTACAGCACCAATTTAAAATTCATCATC
>DBGGTD010000558.1:0-3042 GCA_051162585.1 Elainellaceae cyanobacterium | reverse complement strand
CTAAAGTTCAGTATATTTACCCTACATATAGTGATTCTAAATCGCTTGTGAATTGTGTTTGAGCAGTGGGGCGGGCTGAGCCCGCCCCACTGCTCATAACCCATCTAGGATTGCCATAGTACCGATTAGGATTAAATGAATAGCACGATGTAGGCTTGAAGCATAGATAGTACAAAACGGGAGGACGATTGTGGCTGACGTACAGCAGATTTGTCAATTAGGAAATTCTGTTTTGAGACAGACCGCTCAACCCGTCCATGCCAGTTCAGATTTGCACATTCAAACTCTAATCGATGAGTTGATAGCAACCCTTCACCACTCTCACGGCGTTGGCATTGCTGCTCCCCAAGTGGGTGTTTCGATGCAGGTGCTAATCGTCGCCTCCCATCCGAATGCGCGATATCCTCATGCACCAGAGATGGAACCGACTGCCATGATTAACCCGCGCTTGGTTGGTCATTCCAATCAAATCGTCCGCGATTGGGAAGGATGTCTGAGCATTCCTGGCATTCGAGGACAGGTACCTCGCTACGAAACGGTTGAGATTGAATATATCGATCGCCAGGGAACGCTTCAACAGCAAGAAATATCAGGATTCGTGGCGCGTATTTTTCAACACGAATTTGATCACTTAAACGGGTTGGTATTTTTAGATCGGTTGGAAAGCGTGCGAGATTTGATTACCGATCAAGAATATTTAAGGCAAATCGTGTCGGCTTCGTAGCGATCGCCCCTATCCCCACGAACGAATGGCTTGAAAAATCATGTAGGCTGCCAACGCAAACAGCAAGGCTCGAAACAGCGTGTTGACTGTGCGATCGGGCAATCGGGGCAGTAAGCGAGTTCCAAGCTGGGCTCCAGTAATGCCACCCAGCCCTAGAAACAGCCCTGGAACCCAAAGGACATTTCCATTCCAGGCATGTTGAGCCAGTCCTGAGATGGCGATGGGTACGATCGCGCCCAAGCTTGTTCTTACCGCTGCCTTAATTGCTTCTCCTAAAAACAGCATCTGGAGCGGCACCATCACTACGCCACCCCCCACGCCAAATAAGCCCGATAATGCGCCTGCTAGCAAGCCAATGACTGCTATCTGAGGCACGGGCACTGATGCAAATTGAAATGACGTTTCCTTTGGCAATACAGGGTCAGATGATTCCTCTAGTTGGGGCGAATCAGGTTTGGATTCTTGCCGCTTTTTGAGTTTATGGCGTAAATCCATTAGGTAGACCGTGATTAGCAGCAGGGCAGCAAACCCCAACGCTAGACCAGCCTCAGGGAGGCGATCGCCCAACAATGCTCCCGCTTGAGCGGTCACGATACCAAAGACCGCGAGCAATAATGATGAGCGCCAGTTTAGCTCACCTGCCCGCCAATTCCGAATGCTGCCAGAGAGAGCGCTGAGAAATACCCCAATCAAACTGGTTGCCGTTGCCTGGATTAAGGGAACACCCCACACAGTCAAGGCTGGAACTAAAAGCAATCCACCGCCAATTCCTAATAATCCGGACAGGGTTCCTGTGAAGATGCCGACTAAAAACAGTAATCCCCACCCGATGGGTGTATCCAGCATGATCAAGCACCCATTTCGCGAACAACCGGCTGATCGTTTTCGATATCACCGACTAGGATGATGTCTGCAACTCCAATAAACAGACCGTTTTCAAGCACTCCGGGGATGTTATTCAGCGCCACTTCGAGATCGGCAGGCTGATCAATCGTGCCAAAATTGACATCCAAAATCATGTTGCCCTGGTCAGTAATCACCGGGCCGTCCTTCTTCACGCCCATGCGGAGTTCGGGCGTTCCACCCAGGCGTTCGATCGCTCTCATCACAGGCGCGATCGCCATCGGCAAGACCTCAACGGGCAGGGCAAACGTCGATCCAAGTTTATCAACCAGTTTTGAGCGGTCGACCACCACGATAAATTCGCTAGCCAGGGAGTCTACAATTTTTTCGCGGGTATGGGCTGCACCGCCGCCTTTGATGAGATTTTTTTGAGGATCTACTTCATCGGCTCCATCAATGGCAATATCAATGGTGTCAATTTCGTCTAGGGTAGTGAGAGGAATGCCATACTGTTTGGCGAGGACAGATGCCTGAAAGGAGGTGGGGATTCCTTTAATATTGCTGAGTTGCCCAGACTTGAGGCGATCGCCCAAAAATTGAATCGCAAATGCAGTGGTTGACCCCGTTCCGAGCCCTACGATAGCCCCCGACTGAACGCGATCGGCAGCAGCTTTACCGACTTGCTGCTTCATGACTTTGACGGGATCAGTACCTGCTGACATAACTTGCTCCTAGAAACCTAGTGGTCTAAACACGGTTTCTAGCATGCCGCAAAGTGGTCATCCTGCCTAGAGTATGAGGTCAAGTTGCTCATTTCACATGAATTATAATTCCAGTTCTGCCTTCCTATGAGACACCCGTCAAACTATTTCTCTGATGACGATGATTGGATGTCAGATCTTTCATTAGATGAATGCCGTCGTCTATTGCGCCGCGATTCTCTACCAACTTCCGAAGAAATTGCACTCTTGTGTCGTCTCGGTCAGATTCTCGTCGAAGCAGGAGAGTTTGAACAGGCACTCGCCAGTCTAAACCGAGCCCTACGCCTCAAACCCGATGAGGCGATCGCCCATTACTATCGTGGGCAAGCCCTTGAAGGCATCGGCGGCTATGATAATGCAGTGCTGTCGTATGACCAAGCGCTGGCGGCTCTGTCTAATCCGCAAACCGATTTGGCAGCGCGGATTTGGATGCATCGGGGCAACGCGTTACGCATTCTTAGGCGCTCTCAAGAGGCATTAGAGAGCTACGACCAGGCGATCGCCATTCAGCCGCAGTCGTCTCAAGCGCTGAGTCACCGTGCTGTCATTCTCGCGATGCTCAAACGGCGCGGCGATGCATTGGCAAGTTCTGACCGGGCGATCGCCCTCGACTCAGATTCCTATGAAGTCTGGAATAACCACGGCATTATTTTGTTGATGGCGGGTCGTCCTCAAGAGGCGCTGACATATTTTGATCGATCGATTGACTATCAC
>DBGGTD010000557.1:0-5038 GCA_051162585.1 Elainellaceae cyanobacterium | reverse complement strand
AGCGATTTAGGATCGCTATACTAAATCCCTAATCTTAAAACCCTTGTTATCCTGAAAGAGAACGTTCTGCTTGGATTGCTGCTTACGCTCATGTCAGATCAACCCGACCGAATTTGTATTTTGGGTGGTGGCTTTGCGGGTCTTTATACCGCGTTAAACCTCAGCCAACTGCCGTGGCAATTGCCCAATACGCCAGATATCGTGCTTGTAGATCAGCGCGATCGCTTCTTGTTTTCTCCGTTTCTCTACGAGCTGTTGACCGGAGAATTGCAAACGTGGGAAATTTCGCCTCCTTTTGTAGAACTTTTAGCAGATACCAATGTTCGGTTTCAACAAGCGGCTGTAGCGGGTATTAATCTAGACGAGCAAACCGTCTATCTGCACGACTCACCCGAGTTGTCATACACCCAGCTTGTACTGGCGTTGGGGGGCGAAACTCCGGTTGATTTTGTGCCTGGAGCCGATCAGCATGCGATTCCATTTCGCACGATTCCAGATGCGTATCGATTAGAAGAGAACTTGAAATCGCTCGAACGATCGGATGTCGATAAGATTCGTATTGCCATTGTCGGCGGAGGCTATAGCGGCGTTGAGCTTGCCTGTAAGCTAGCAGACCGTTTAGGCGATCGCGGTCGGCTGAGACTCATCGATCGGGGAGAGCAAATTCTAAAAACGTCTCCCGAATTTAATCGAGAAACCGCAACGAAAGCCTTGAATGAACGAGGAGTATGGGTCGATTTAGAGACTCAAGTCACCGAAATTCGGGCAGACTCGATCTCGCTGGAGTATAAAGGTCAAGTTGATGAGATTCCGGTTGACATCGTACTTTGGACGGTCGGAACGAAAGTTGCAGATGTCATTCAAACCTTGCCATTGAAAAAGAATGACCGGGATCAGATTGTGGTAACGCCTGCGCTCCAAGCCATCGATCATCCTGAAATTTTTGCATTGGGAGATTTGGCAGACTGCCGAGATGCTTCTGGTCAGAATATTCCCGCTACGGCTCAGGCTGCGTTTCAGCAAGCTCAGTATGCCTCTTGGAATATTTGGGCATCGGTTACGGGGCGCCCATTATTGCCATTTCGATATCAAAATCTGGGCGAAATGATGACCCTTGGAATGGATAATGCAACGCTCACGGGGCTAGGCATTAAATTAGACGGGCCATTGGCGCATATTGCCCGCCGATTAGCATATCTATACCGGATGCCGACGTTCGATCACCAAGTTCGCGTCGGGCTAAACTGGATCGCAAAACCTGTGCGTGAGTTGCTGTCTCCATGAAGTCGTCGCATCATCGCCCAAAAGTTATTCTGCTCGACGCAGTTGGAACGTTGTTTGGAGTCCAAGGTAGTGTCGGGCAGATTTATCACAACATTGCGAAAGAGTTTGGCGTGGATGCCGATGTTCAAGCGTTGAACCAAGCATTTTTCAGAAGTTTTCGAGATGCGCCACCGCTAGCTTTTCCGGGCGTTGATCCTAAGGAGGTTCCGCAGCGCGAGTTTGATTGGTGGGAGGCGATCGCCCGTGAAACATTTGAACAGGTCGGCGTTGTTGATCAATTCACCAATTTCTCAGAGTTTTTTAGGTCACTCTATGACTACTTTGCCACTGCAAGTCCGTGGTTTGTGTATCCTGAAACTCGCTATGTGTTGGCTGATTGGCGCAGCAAAGGCATTGAGCTAGGCGTGTTGTCTAATTTTGACTCTCGCATTTATGCCGTATTAGAGTCATTAAAATTATCTAACCTTCTATCATCCGTGACGATTTCGAGTGAGGTTGGGGTCGCCAAACCTGATCCAAAAGCATTTGAAATGGCGCTCAAAAAGCACACGTGTTCTCCTCATGATGCTTGGTATGTGGGCGATAGTTTTCGAGAAGACTATGAGGGAGCAAAGGCGGCTGGTTTACGAGCAATTTGGCTCCGACGCAAAGGGTAGTCTGATTTATCCAAAATTTGACGTTGCGAAATTGATGAATGATAGGGAAACCACTAGCCCACCAACCACCCGTTGTACAGGCATGGCAATGCCATGCCCCTCCGAAAATCATTCGTCGATGAGCAATGCCCAGAATTTTGTCAGTTAATCAGATTCTAGTGTAATTCTCCGGTTAGATGCTAACTGCCTGATGCATATGGTACTCTTGCGTCGAACTCTGTGGAGCACGGTGCTGTGGGTAAGCTAGTCGTTCGTTTGTTGCTGGGAGTCTTGTTTGCGCTATTTGGGCTATTAAACTATTGCAGCAGCGTCACCGAAAACCCCATCACCGGAGAATCGCAGCGAGTTTCACTGACGCCTCAGCAAGAAATTGTGTTGGGGCAGCAAGGGCAGAAAGACGTGATTGCCGAATTTGGAGGGCTCTATCCCAGTGAGTCTTTGCAAACCTATATTGATGAAGTCGGGCAAACCGTCGTGCAGCAATCAGAGGCATCTGAGTCTGCTTACCCGTTTGAGTTTCACGTCTTAGACGCCCCAGAGACGGTGAATGCACTGGCACTCCCTGGTGGCCAAATCTTCATCACCTCAGGGTTGCTAAGCCGTTTAGACTCGGAAGCGCAACTTGCTGGAGTCTTGGGACACGAAGTCGGGCATGTGGTAGCACGACATGGAGCAGAACAACTGGCGCGACGACAGCTTGGCGCGACGCTGGTGGGTGCGATTGGGGTGGCCGCCAGTGGAGACGATCCTCAAAGTGCTCGGCAGGCAGCGTTGATTGCTCAAGCCGTGAATCAATTGATTAGTCTCAACTACAGCCGAAATGATGAGATAGAGAGCGATCGCCTCGGATTCCAGTTTATGACCGAGGCCGACTATTCCCCTCAAGGGCTCATCGAACTGATGGAGGTGTTGGGTCAGGCTGAATCAGGGGGGCGTCCGCCCGAATTTTTAAGCACTCATCCCTACCCAGACAATCGCATCGCTCGCCTCGAAGAACAAATTGAAGATGAATATCCCAACGGCATTCCGCCGGAGCTAGACGAGGGGCAACAAGACTTTGCTCAAGCCGTACCGCCCCAGATCCAATCACAAAACTGAAAATTCAATCACAAAACTAAAAATTCGACCCATCTATTCTCCCTGCCGCTTACGAATCGAAACCCGAAGGACACGCCATGGATCTCACACTTTTATATTGGATATTGGTCGCTGTGATGGTGATCGGCGCGGTGGGTGAACTGATTCCAGGCACCCCCGGAGCCAGCCTGATTTTAGGCTCGATCTTGGTATGGGCGATCGCCACTCAATTTACCGGGATTGGCTGGTCGATTATCATCGTCTTCACTATTCTCGTCTTAAGCGCCATCGTCGAATTTTTAGCAGCCTACTGGGGCGCAAAGCAGTTTGGAGCGACTAAGTGGGGCCAGTTTGGAGCCATTATTGGGCTGGTGGTCGGCGCACTAGGGCTACTACCTGCATTGCCAATTGGGGGACCAATTCTCGGCGTGCTGATCGGGCCGTTTATCGGTGCGTTTTTGGGAGAATATCTATCTCGCCGCTCGGTCGAAGGAGAATCCAAATTTAGAACGGCGCTCAAGGCCAGCGTCGGGACCGTATTTGGAACGATTCTCGGCAATATTGTGGATGGATTGCTGGCGATTCTTGCGGTGGTGGTCTTTGTGATATCTACGTATCCGATTGTGTTGAATTGGTCATGATCCGGAGTTATCGACGAATCCAGCCGTTGATCGTAAAGCGGCTATCGGCAAAGTCGCGCGTTGGGCAGGCGATCGGTAAGACTTCGTGCATATAGCGGCTCAAGAAAAATACGATGCTATTGTTGCGCGGCTCGATATCTTGAAAGGATGCCGCCTTGACGTAGTAGTTGTTTTCAACCTTGCTGTCATAGACGCGCAGTTCCCCTCCTGAAAAGGGTTTGGGCTCTCGATAGAAGTAGTAGACGTAGGTCAGCTCTCGGGTTGCGGTGTCGGCGCTGCCATTGTCATTGTGAACTCTGTAGTAGTGCCCGTGGTTGTGAGCGGTCAGTTGTGACTCTATTTGGGCGATCGCAAATGGGGGCAAATCAAGCTTGGCAATCACGTCAGGAAACAGGGCATGAATACGCTGTCGAACCAGCTCTGCAAAGTCTGGAAACGTATGTAAAACAAATGACTTGCGGTAGTCAGCTTCGCCGGTTGATGTGCTGCTTGAGACAAAGGCATCGCGGCTATTGAGGGTGAAGTCGATTAGGGCTTGGTGCTGTCGGGGTGTTAAAAACTGATCGACTTGGATGCACTGGGAGGTAAGCACCGCATCCGTTCGACTGCTGGAATTAGCAGAGCGATGGGCGGGAGACGATAGCTGACGGGGATCTAGATGAGGTGAATTGCCGGCTGGGGCAAGATTTGCTGCATGCTCAGTCAGGCCAGCTTGCTGAGTCGCAGCATCCGGCTGATCAGATTGAGGGGATGGCGCAGGCTGCACAATCAGCGGTGGCTCGGTCACGAGCCCTACGAGGCGATCGCTCCGAAAGCTCAAGACTGCCTTGCCAGACTGAATCGGAATTTGAATAAGCTGACTTGTAGGCTGAGCAGGCTGAGCAGATTGCCCAGCAATAATCGTAAACAACCGCTTGAGGAGTGGCGCATCAGACGGCAGCGCAAGAGAGTGCTGATGCCCCCCGTCGAGTAAGAGGGTCACGTGGATCATCGTCGAGTCAGACGATGGGTCAGGCGATTGGTTAGACCGTTGAGGATCAGACGACATACGCATTCAGAAAACTCAGAAACTCAAGCATAGCCAATCTGCTTTACAGTGTCTCACTGCTGCAACCCGGACTTGGTGGGGGTGTTTGGTGGGGGTGTTTGGTAAGGGCGTTTCGTGGGGGGGTTGGGTAAGGGCGGTTTGCAAACCGCCCCTTGTATCTTCAGAGGTAAGGTAACCCGTCGCCCCTAAGGTGAATACAACACCGTTCCGTAGCCTGGGTGCCTTATTTTTAGGAAGAGCGTGGCAATCCAGTTTCCCTCAGGTGCTTGACACCGTTTGGTAGCACTCGGAGCCACGCTGTCAGCCCAATGACGGAAACTCGAACAATCGCT
>DBGGTD010000556.1:0-10854 GCA_051162585.1 Elainellaceae cyanobacterium | reverse complement strand
TGCCTACCAAGCATGGGATGCGATCGCCGACGAGTCGGGGATTTCGCCGGTGATAAAAACGGGGGGTGTGCAAATTGCATATAAAGATCGCCCCTACCGTCAAATCGTTGAGGATTATGCGACTGCGATGGATCGAGCCGGTATTGTGTATGAGCGCTTAGATACGGATGACTTGCGCGATCGCTTCCCTCAGTTTCAGCCCCAAGGCGAGGTAATTGCTCTTTATCAGGAACAAACAGGCATCGTTGATCCATCACGAGGCAACGCAATCCACATTTCTTTGGCACGTAGCAACGGCGCAATGATTTTGGCAGACTGTCCGGTTATCAGCATCCAACCGGATCATTTGGGAGACGGAGTTCTAATCAAAACGGAAAAGGGCTCGTTTACTTGCAATCGGCTCGTAGTTACTGCTGGAGCCTGGACAAGCTCTCTACTGGCATCAGTGGGAATGCAGATTCCGCTGACGGTCACGCAAGAACAAGTCACCTACTACTCGACACCGCATCTAAAGGAGTTTTCTATCGGACGATTCCCTGTCTTCCAGTGGAAAGATGAGTCGAGCTACTATGGCTTCCCCATCTATGGTGAAGTTGCTACTAAAGCTGCCATTGATGCCTCCGGTGACGTGGTTACTGCTAAGACTCGCAGCTTTGAGCCAAACGCGGCACGAGAACAGCAGCTTGATGATTTTTTGACGACGCATATCCCCAACTTCGTGGGTCCCAAACTGTATACCAAAACGTGCTTATATACCCTTCCACCCGATCGCGACTTTATCCTCGATGCGGTGCCCAATTTCCCGCAAATTGTTGCCTGCGTGGGGGCAGGGCATGCCTACAAGTTTGCTAGCTTGCTGGGGCAAATTTTGAGCGACCTTGCCATTGATGGAGTCTCCCAACACGATATTTCTCCCTTTACGTTCAACCGTCCGGCTTTGATCGAACGAGACTTTGTGCCGTCACTGCGGGTTTAAATAGCTAAACGCTAGAGGGCAAACAGCCGTTTTTCCCTACCCAGATCGAGGCAAATTTGACGAATTTGATATCAGCCAATCTTTCATTTCTACATGGACACTCTAATCTCATTACTTGAACCCTACACACCCGGCATGACACTGCCTCAAGCCTTCTACACTAGCGAGGCCATCTTTGATGCAGACATGCGCCAAATTTTCCAGACCCAGTGGCTGTTTGCAGGGCATAGCTGCGATATCACAGCACCGGGTCAATACATCACGATTACTATAGGAAATGAGTCGTTGATTGTCGTTCGAGATCACGATGGTAGCTTACATGCTCATTTCAACGTGTGTCGTCATCGGGGGGCGAACTTAGCATGGAGCGATCGCGGCTGTTCTAAGGCGCTGGTTTGTCCCTATCATGGCTGGTCGTATCAGCTCAACGGTGCCCTGAAGGCGGCTCGGTTTATAGGCGATGACTTTGATCGAGACGCCCACGGTTTAATGTCTGCTCACGTTCGTGAACTCGCCGGATTAGTGTTTGTCTGTCTATCATCGCATCCACCAGACTTTGAAGCAGCAGTAGAGGCGATCGCCCCTCAGCTCTTTCCCCATCGGCTTGATCACGCTAAGGTGATTGCGCGCGATCGCTACCTAGTGAATGCCAACTGGAAAACTATCATTGAAAACAACCGAGAGTGCTATCACTGCCAAGTCGCGCATCCTGAGTTTATGATGGCAAACTACGATTCCGGCTTGCCGGGAGACGATCGCAACAACAACAACCGCTTTCAGCAAATATTAGCGGATGCCTATTGTCGCTGGGACGCAATGGGCTTGCACCCCCATGACGTGAGCTTTCCAAATGGGGCTTGGTTTCGCGTCTCGCGGTTCCCCCTCAAAGAGGGCTTCTTGACTGAAAGTCTAGACGGTCGCCTTACGGCACCCCTCATGGGCGATCTCTCCAACGCCGATGTGGGCAGCCTGCGATTAATCGGATTACCCAACTTCTGGGGGCACGCCAATGCCGACTACGCGATGACAACCCGCGTGATTCCGGTCAATGCGCGTCAGACTCAAGTAGAGGTTGCCTTTCTAGTTCGTGATGATGCCGTTGAAGGACGCGACTATTTGATTGACGATGTCGCAGCGGTTTGGAGGGCAACCAGCGAGCAAGACTGGCAGCTTTGCGAACATAATTATGCCGGAATTTGCTCATCAGCTTATCAGCCAGGTCATCTATCACCCGTGATGGAAGCATCGGTAGTTGAGTTCATCAACTGGTATGTTCGATGGCTCCAGCCAAGTTCAGCCCCATCTCCGTCTCCTTCAACCATGCAGCCGATAGCTTTTAATCGCGACATTCAGGTTCAAACATTGAATGGCGTCTCGTAGATTGAGGTCACACAGCGATTCGATGCGTTCGAGCCGATGGAGCAGCGTATTGCGATGGATAAATAAGGCGTCAGCTGCTTCTGCGATCGCACAACCCCGATCGAGATAGGTTTCGAGCGTATCCAGCAAT
Source organism: Elainellaceae cyanobacterium (assembly GCA_051162585.1). Lineage (GTDB taxonomy): Bacteria > Cyanobacteriota > Cyanobacteriia > CAZCXK01 > CAZCXK01 > DBGGTD01. The sequence continues at coordinate 8,368 of DBGGTD010000556.1, read as the reverse complement.
TGGGCTCCGCGTCGTTGGTCATGAGCGGTGAGTGTCCGCACATGATGCAAATAGAGGTTGTTAGCCCGGTGGGTGGGTGGAAGGTGATAGAGCCAATGAAGGAGTCCTAAGTCCTCGAAGGCGATCGCCCCGTGTCGTTTAAGTAGGATACCAATCTGGACGGCTTCTTGTGCATGTTCATAGCTTTGCCGCACGCTATTGGAACAAGTATCCCCAGCCGGGCAAACCGTGCCAATGCCAATGATTAATGGACTGGTCGGCTGGCTGAGCGTCGTCAATAGGTCGTCTGCAAGATGCCGTCCTTGCTTAGGCTGATTGCATTCTAAAACGATGATGAAGTGATCATCTCGTCCTACTAACAAGAATGATCGATACAACTGAGCTAGTCTTTGTCTTATTGATGCTTGAAGGGGCTGAATCGCTGTCTGTGACGATGTTGCATACCGAACCAATACGACTTGATGAGACTGATCTAAGCGATAGTTCAGTCGCTGAGCTTGCTCGTGTAACAGTCCCGGCGGGCTATTTCCCTCTAATAGTTGAGTGAAAAAGTCACCGTGTAGCGTGTCTTCTACGTTGCGGACGGCTTGCTCTTTGACCAAGATTAGCGCAGCAACAGTAGCACCATGATCTAAAGCACGTTCGTCTAGCGGAGTCAAAGGTTGATCTCCCACAATCAGCCACACATAACCGTAAATAACTGGGTTGACCACAATAGGGGCAATGACGCGCCCCATCGTCATGCCGACCTCAGCATTGGGTGGCAGGTGCTGAGGCTTCAAGGTTTGGATGAGTTGCTCATGGGCTTGCACATCCACTAGATAGTGAATAATGTCAGGCATCGATCGCCCCTGAGATATCATCTGCTCCCAGGCTTGATCGGTCAGCCCATAGGGGGCTACTGCTAATAGCTGAAACGTAGGGGATTCAATGGCGATCGCTCTCTGAAGTAATTCGGCTAGAGTCGCTGCCAAATCATGGAGAGAGGCTCCTTGTAGAACGAGATTAGTGAGTTGCTGATTGATATGTGCAGACTGTTGAAGTAGCGCATAGTGTCGATTAACAATGCGTTCTAAGATTGCCTCTGTAATTTGAATAAATAGGACATCAGGAGGCGTTTCGATCACGGGTAATCCGAGGCGATCGGCATCGTGACGAATGATATCTGGAGTGTGGTCAAAATAGTGGCCTGTGCTGAGCACCAGCCCTGCAAATCTGAGTTGAGTCAGTCGATTAACAAGGGATTTTTGATGATTTGGATTCTCACGAAGTCCTAACCCACTTGTTAAAAGTAAGACGCCTTTTCGGTCCCATTGATAATGAGCATGTGTGATGTCAACCACATGCACCCAATGAATAGAATTATCCAGTCCTTTTTTGCCTGCAACCAACTGCGAAGATGCGAATATAGGCAAGTCTAACGCCTGCCGAACTGTAAACGGATTCATCTGGAAACTGTTTAAGTTGATCAGTAGATAGTCTCACATTTTCGTAGGATGTGTTAGCGGCAGCGTAACGCATCAACCCTCTAAAACTCTACTCATTGCTTTTGAATCTAATTTTGTAATACCTGAAACAAACCGCTACTTGAAATCCAGATAAGGTTAGTAGAGTGCTTGAATCTAGCAAGAATAAAACTATTTCGGATATATAGCGATCCTAAATCGCTTGTGAATTGTGTGTGAGCTGTAGGGCAGGCAGCGCCTGCCCTACAGCTCACAACCCATCTGGGATTGCTATAGAATTCGTGCAGTAATAAAAGTGTATAGATTTTTATCTGAAAGCATTCGATCGTAAGTGCCTCCGCTTAAATCTTTCTTGACCGTTTTTTCTTAATTAAGAAAGATTGAAATAGCGTGGACAGTTGCCGGAAAATCTGAGTTAATTCCTATTAATTGGTAAAAGCTTTAATGGATGGTAATAATTCAAGCCCACAATGAGCCGATTGACTGATTAAACTCCTGAAAGGCGCATTCTGCTGTAACCTGGGCTTTGACTGCGCTCAGTCTACAACGCTCGATAATCCGCGGATTTCCACACTGCTTAAATGATCCGTAGATTGAGCGAGGTGAACGTCTACGCTCTGAAGATGTGTCAGTGAATCAGCATAACTGAGTGCTGAACCATCATATCTCCTACTGCACTAAAAGACTTGAACTAAAAATTTGGTATTTGCTGCTAACAATCCGCGACTTGGACAGATACTTGGATAAATATAATGGTGCCGATGATCCAATTTGATGATGTCACGAAACTGTATCCAGGGTCAGGCAAGCCCGCGGTACAAAATTTAACTATTTCTGTCCCTGAAGGCGAAACCTGCGTCATCATTGGGCCGTCGGGATGTGGCAAAACGACCGCCATGAAAATGGTGAATCGCCTGATCGAACCAACCAGTGGCGCTATCTTTGTTGGAGGACGCAACATTCTCAAACAAGACACGATTGAGCTACGGCGCAATATTGGCTATGTAATCCAGCAGATTGGCCTGTTCCCTCATTTCACGATTCGAGACAATATTGCCCTGGTTCCTCAAATGCTTGGCTGGAGCAAGGCTCGTATCGATCGCCGCGTGGATGAGCTGCTAGACATTGTGGGACTCGAGCCAGCCCAGTTTCGCGATCGCCATCCTCGACAACTTTCGGGGGGACAACGTCAGCGCGTGGGGGTGGCACGGGCGCTTGCAGCTGATCCCCCCGTGATGCTCATGGACGAGCCCTTCGGCGCGATTGACCCAATTACGCGCGATCGCCTGCAAAATGAGTTTCTCCGCCTGCAAAAGCAGTTGAGAAAGACCATCATGTTCGTGACGCATGATATTGATGAAGCCCTCAAAATGGGAACGCTTATCTGCATTTTGCAAGTGGGCGGCGTTCTTCAGCAGATTGATACGCCTACAAACATTCTCTCCAATCCTGCTAATAGGTTTATTGCAGATTTTGTCGGCTCAGATCGGGGGTTGAAAAAGCTGACGCTCGTGCGCGTTAGCGACGTGATGCACACAAACCCGACGCTGGGCTACTACGATGAACCCGCCTCTGATTTACTCAAGCGGATGCGGCAGCACGACCTAGACAGCCTGTTTATCGTTGATGATGCTCAAACGCTGATTGGCTATGTCACCCTTGAAGAGGTTCAGGCTCAGCCTGGCAAGTATGCTCACGAAATCGTGCATGAGATCATTGCAACTACTGAGGAAGAAGCGACCATGCGGGATGCTTTCTCAGAAATGTTGAGCTATGGGGTGCGGTTTTTGCCTGTGCTCGATAGCGATCGCCGCCTCGTGGGTTTAGTCGCTGCAGACGATGCTCAGCGCCTGATCAAACAGCCCCATGCTGCCCCTGTCCTTGTGAGATAACCGAGATCACCAATCAGTCCAATCTGAGTTCAACTATGGAAAATTTAGGGAGCTTTTTTGTCAGCATCAAGGACGGCCTGCTGTATTACCTGCCTGGTGTGGGTCGTCCTGACCGAGTGCTGGAATTTTTGGGAGGGCACCTGCTCATTACTCTGGTGACATTGGTGTTTGCGATTCTCATTAGTGTCCCGCTGGGTGTACTGATTACTCGCATGCGATCGCTCTACGACCCCGTGATTAAACTGGCTGGCATGTTATACACGGTGCCGAGCCTAGCAATGTTTGGTATTTTGGTGCCCGTTGTGGGGATCGGGTTTACGCCTGCTATCATTGCGCTGACGCTCTACTCCTTGCTTGCGATTATTCGCAACACGGCAGTGGGCATTAATGGAGTGGACGATGCAATCATCGAAGCCGCTAAAGGCATGGGAATGCGCGATCGCAGCATTTTACTTCAGGTTGAGCTTCCCCTTGCCCTTCCCGTTATCTTTGCCGGAATTCGCATTGCCACCGTCTCCACCATCAGCTTGGCAACCTTAGCATCCTTCTTTGGTGCCAATAGCCTGGGCAACCTCATCTTTGAAGGAATTGCCGCTGGCGGAACCCGCAACGACAAAATTGTGGCGGGCGCAATTGGTGCTGCCGTCCTGGCAATTTTATTTGACCAGGTCATCGGACGGGTGGAACGGAGTTTACCTGGCTCAGCCGCAAAATAGGAGGTAGCCCATGTTAGGAGGGATGAGCGATTACATCATCAATCAGTCTCAGGAATTTACGACTGCGCTGAGTCAGCATTTGACGATTACCTTTATCGCGCTGACCATTTCAATCGTGCTAGGGCTGGTCTTAGGCATACTGGGGTCACGATCGCTCTGGCTCCGAGATACCCTGCTCACCGTTGGCAAAATCGGACGCACTATTCCAAGTTTGGCAATTCTGGCTCTGGCTCTGCCGCTTCTGGGGATTGGGATGCCTCCGACCTTAGTCGCGCTGGGGTTCATTGGCACCCTACCCGTCCTGATTAATACCACCATTGGGATCGAGCAAGTGGATGCCGATACCAAGGAAGCCGCTCGGGGTATGGGAATGCGCGATCGCCAAGTTTTGCTCAAGTTGGAACTGCCCATTGCCTTGCCGATTATCATGGCGGGGGTGCGAACCGCAGCCGTGGTAGTAGTAGCGAGTACGACCCTGGCAGCCTTTATTGGTGGGGGCGGATTGGGAGATTTGATCTTACGTGGTCATGCCCTCAACAAAGACCACATTATGCTGGCCGGAGCCTTGCCTGCGACGTTGCTGGCTTTCTACTTTGAGGAGGCATTTGGTCGCCTCGAAGGGTGGGCAACACCAAAGGGTTTAAAAGAGGAGACGAGAGCATCGGGGGGATTCATCAGTGTTTTATTAGCCGTTGCCGTGATGCCATTAATCTTTGGCGTGTTGCTACCGTGGGAGCTATCGGTGGATGGATCGGGAAACCCTGTGGTGTTAACCGGCCTCCATGCAGAATATCGAGCGATTGGCTTGCCGGTTCTGCTCTTGAGCCTAGTTGCTGCGTTGTTTCCTCGACGATGGCAGCAGGGGAATTCATTCTGGGTGTTACTGGTGACGAGCGGGCTGGCGATCGCCTCCTTAATGTGGCTGGCGATCGGCATCTCAACCACTCTTGATCAGCTCCAAAGCGGACTGAGCTTGTTTTTAGTCGCCGTGTTTAGCGTGGCGGTGATCACGGGCTTTGAATTCATCCGTTTCTATCGCAGTCGTCAGATCAGTCCTAGACGCCTCCAAGAAGCGACGTCATCGCTTTAATGGTCGATTTCGGTCGATTTCGAGCAGTCTGGGGCAATTGTATGTGTCGTTGTGTTTTACGGTAATCGTTTATTTCATACTTTTCAGGAGAATTCTAATGCTCGGACGACGTGTCTTTGTCAGTGTTTTAGTGGGTGCATCCGTAGGAATCTTTGCTGCTTGTAGTAGTGGCAATTCAGACGCGCCAACGATTCGGGTGGGCTCAAAAGACTTCACCGAACAGTATGTGCTCGGCAATCTTTACGAAATTTTGCTAGATGAGTCAGGGTTTAATGCAGATTACACCCCGGTCGGTGGATCGAGCGAAAACCATCAGGCGATCGTCAACGGAGAGATTGATATCTATCCAGAATATACGGGCACCTCTCTGCTGACTCATCTGGGTATGGAGTTTGACTCTAGCATGGGAGCCGATGAAGTCTATACGACGGTTAAAGATGCCTATACTGAGGAGTTTAGTTTAGCCGTTCTTGAACCTACCAATTTTAATAACACCTATGTCTTGGTGATGCCAAAGCCTCAAGCGAATGAGCTGGGGATTCAAACGGTGAGCGACCTGTCTAATAAAGCCAGTGATTTAACCTTTGGCACCACTCAAGAGTTTACCGAGCGGGATGATGGACTTCCGGGTTTGAAAGAAACCTATGGTGGGTTTAACTTTGAAAATGTGGTAGCACTCAATCCAGGACTGCTTTACTCAGGCATCGAAGAAGGTGAAATTGATGTAACTACCGGCTTTGGCACCGATGGGCAAATTGCTGCCTATGATTTGCTGGTCTTAGAAGACGACAAAAATTTCTGGCCCCCCTATCCAGCCGCGCCCATTGTCAGACAAGAGATTCTAGACGAGTATCCCGAGATTGCAGATGCGCTCAACCAACTATCTGCGATGCTCGACGCAGACACAATACAATCGCTCAATTGGGAAGTAGCGGGTAATAGCCGGGAACCCGATGAGGTGGCCCGCGAATTTTTGGAGCAGAGTGGGTTGATTGATGGTTAAAGTTGTAAGGAACGTAGATCATGCCGAATGGCACGTTTGGGGATAGATACCTCGATATCCATTGATCTGACTAGATCTGACTAGAATAGAAACAGTTGACGCCCCTGGCTGATGCGCATCCATGGGAAATTCGCTGTTTTGAAGGGCGATCGCACCCTTAGTTTTCATGCAATTGTTTCGACCCGGTTTATTTCGACCACTTCTTTTCTCTCTAGTCATTGCGCTGACCGCCTGCACAACCTCATCTGCCCCGCCTGACGAGTCAGCAGACGCGCCACAGCCGTCTGAGACAGCAAGCGCGGTGCCGACTTCAGAGACCGCAGAGCCCAAGCAAACCACGACCCCGCCTGAGTCGGCTGTCATTCCTACAGACCGCTTATCCCCCTCTCCGATTCGCATTAGCGTCTCTGATCTTCCGGAGCCCTACTCCAGTCAAAGTGCGTCGAAAAGCCCAAATGTAGTGCCGGTTCCGCAAAATCCGACGCTGAATGTTCCGGAAGGGTTTACGGTTAATGTCTTTGCCGACGGGCTCGATCGCCCGCGCTGGCTGGCACTGACGCCATCGGGCGATGTGCTCGTGACAGAGACTCGGCAAAATCGTATTCGACTTCTGAAAGATACGAACGGTGACGGCGTTGCCGATGTGAAAGACCAGTTCGCCGGCCCTGAAAACGGGCTCGATATCCCATTCGGCATGGCGTTTACAGATAATTTCTTTTTCTTAGGAAATACCAGCGCCGTCCTGCGGTTTCCCTACTCTCAGGGGCAAGACCAACTGACCGGGCGAGGTGAGCCCATCGCTGACCTACCGGGAGGCGGCTATCGCCAACACTGGACAAGAAATGTGCTCGTCTCACCGGATGGGCAACAACTCTATGTCTCGATTGGCTCCCGCTCAAATGTAGATCGAGAACCGCTGCCGCGCGCGTCGGTGCAGCGTATGAACCTCGACGGCTCAAACATGGAAACCTTTGCCTATGGGCTTCGCAATCCAGTAGGGCTTGATTTTCATCCGTCCACAGGCGAACTCTATACCACGGTGAATGAGCGAGATGGGTTGGGGGATGATTTGGTTCCCGATTATCTGACGCGAATTCGGTACGGAGAATTTTATGGCTGGCCTTACGCCTATTTGAAACCCAATCTGCTCGATCCGAGGCAAGCACGGGGCGATCGCAGCTTAAATCCTGACCTTGCCGCCGAAACTCAAACGCCGGATGTGCTTTTTCAATCGCATTCGGCGGCACTGGGGCTCAAGTTCTACACGCAAGACACCTTCCCTGAGAAGTATCACAACGGCGCGTTTGTCGCCTTTCGCGGATCATGGAATCGCAGCCGAGGGACGGGATACAAGATTGTGTTTGTACCGTTTACAGACGGTCGCCCGGACGGATATTACGAAGATTTTGTCACGGGGTTTTTGACTGACCCATTAGGCCCTACAACTTGGGGTCGCCCGGTGGGGGTGCTGGTGATGCCGGATGGCAGTTTGTTGTTTACTGAAGAGATGAATAATCGCATCTATCGGGTGCAATATCAGGGATAAGTCAGACGACTCAAGTAGGGAGATCAGTCAGAGAAATCAATCAGTCAACCAGGTTGAGGTGGTGTTTGTGGTGGGCGCTGCCCTCGAATTTTCGTCATGGTGTGCAAGTATTGAACTGCGTTAGAAATATCGTTTAGTTTTCATGGACTCAATCGCCTTCTTAATTCCCGTTTCGACATTAAGCCAAGCTTCATCACGATTCTGCCATTGAGTCACGGGCCTCCTATGTCCATCTTGGGGCAACCAGCTGAGTTTGCCAAAGGGCGTGCTCTGCCAATCACAGGGACGTAGGATGATGGGGATAATTCTGGCTTTGTCCTCTTCGTGACGGTTCATAGCCTGCTTCATTTCAATTTCGTAGCAGTAGTCGGAGGCAATGAAGTCTGAACTGATGAGTAGCAAAATAATGTCGGCGCGGTTGAGGTTGTCGTCGATTTCATTAACCCAATCATCACCTGGGAAAAGGCGGCGATCGTGCCAGGGTTGGATCAGTCCTTGTCTCTGGAGAATTTTGAGATGGGTTTCTAGCTCGTCGCGCAGGAGTTCGTCTTTGTGGGAATAGCTGTAATACCAATTCTCTAGAGACCGGCTACAGATAGAGCGTCCAAAATAGACTGCCTCCCCGCGATCGAGGCGACGATGGGAGGGGTTAAGG
>DBGGTD010000555.1:0-4905 GCA_051162585.1 Elainellaceae cyanobacterium | reverse complement strand
CCCCTTAGCAATGTATTCTCAGACTATCGAACTACCGCTTGGCAAGCTTTTTAGATGACAGTTTGCGCAGGCGGATCGATTCAGGTGTGACCTCAAGCAGTTCATCCGCACCGATGTATTCCAATGCCCGCTCCAAGCTCATTTCAGTAGGAGACTGCAGTTGGACGAGTTCTTCACCGCTAGAGGCGCGATGATTGGTTAACTGCTTTGTTTTGCACACATTCAGGTCTAGGTCTTGCGGGCGGTTATGCTCACCCACAATCATGCCCTTGTAGACCTTCGTGCCTGGCGTAATAAAGAACACGCCTCGATCTTCTGCATTTTTGAGGGCATAGAAAGTTGCGACGCCTTCCTCAAACGAGATTAAAACCCCGTTGCGGCGAGTTTCTACGTCACCACATAGCGGGCGATAGTCTAAAAAGCTATGGTTCATGATGCCGTCACCTCGCGTCAGGCGCATAAACTCGCCCCGGAACCCAATCAGCCCACGAGCCGGAATCACAAACTCTAGCTGGGTTCGACCGTTGCCGCCCGTCATCATGTTTTGCATTTCGCCCCGGCGCTGCCCCAACCGCTCGATGCAGCCACCCACTCCCTGATCGGGCACGTCAAGAACCAAGAGCTCATAGGGCTCGCAGGGTTGACCGTTGACTTCTCGGTAAATCACCTGAGGCTGAGAAACCTGAAACTCATAGCCTTCTCGGCGCATAGTTTCGATCAGAATGCCTAGATGCAGTTCACCTCGACCGGATACCGCAAAGCGATCAGGAGAATCTGTTTCTTCAACCCGCAGTGCCACATTAGTCTCAAGCTCACGGTAGAGGCGATCGCGCAGTTGACGAGAGGTCACATAGTCGCCCTCTTGACCTGCAAACGGCGAATCATTGACGCAGAAGGTCATTTGCAACGTCGGTTCATCCACATGAATCAGCGGCAACGCTCGGGGTTCGTCAGGGCACGTGATTGTCTCGCCAATATTGGCATCAGAAAAGCCTGCGACTGCGACGATATTGCCCGCTGACGCTTCGTCCAAATCAACGCGCTTAAGCCCTTCAAACCCAAGCAGCTTAGTGATTTTGGCTTTTACGATATCGCCAGTATCTTTCACCAACGCAGCTTGCTGTCCCATTTTGATGCTGCCATTGTGAATTCGGCCAATCACGATCCGCCCCATATATTCTGAATAATCGAGCGTTGTCACCTGAAGCTGTAAGGGCTTATCAGGATCGCCTACCGGGGGCGGAACATGGTGCAGAATTGCTTCAAATAGCGGCTGCATATCAACGCCTTCAGCGTCTAAGTCATCTTTGGCATAACCCTGAAGCCCCGATGCAAACAGATAGGGAAATTCGCATTGGTCATCATCTGCCCCTAGCTCGATGAATAGGTCGAGCACCTTATCAATTGCCCCATACGGATCGGCTTGGGGACGATCGATTTTGTTGACAACAACGATGGGGCGCAGCCCTTTCTCAAGCGCTTTTTTCAGCACAAATCGGGTTTGGGGCATCGGGCCTTCGTTGGCATCTACGATGAGAATACAGCCATCAACCATACCTAGTACCCGCTCAACTTCGCCGCCAAAGTCAGCGTGTCCGGGGGTGTCTACAATGTTGATGAGCGTATCTTTATAGTGAACGGCTGTGTTTTTCGACAGAATCGTGATGCCTCTTTCTCGCTCTAAGGTGTTAGAGTCCATGACACAGTCGGGAACATCTTCGCCCTCCCGAAACGTGCCGGATTGTTTGAGTAGCGCATCAACAAGAGTTGTTTTACCGTGGTCAACGTGAGCAATGATAGCGACGTTGCGAATCGGGAGTGTCATGGTAAGGGTTCCAAACTGAATGCAAGATCTGAGATTGGGCGGAAGTGGCTTAAGATTTCCTTCCTTAAATTTTGATGTCAAAACGTGTAACCGAACCGTAATGATCTTATCCTAATCGTTCCCCAAACGACCGGATTAGATCAGAGCGATCGCCCTATGAGAAAATCGGACAACTGGCTGCTCTCTAAAACGGATTAAATAACAGCGAATGGATGCAATCACGATATTTTTATTCATCTGCGGATTTGTTTTACTGGTTGGAGGTGCAGAGATATTAGTACGTGGTGCATCCCAGTTGGCAATAATGGCGAAGATTCCGACCCTGGTCATTGGATTAACGATTGTTGCCTACGGCACAAGTTCTCCAGAATTAGCGGTAACGGTGCGGTCAACCTTGACCGGAAATGCTGACCTAGCGATTGGAAATATTGTCGGCAGCAACATTGCCAATATTTTGCTCATTTTGGGCATTTCTGCGACCATCGTGCCTTTGTTTGTGTCACAGCAGCTTGTTCGTCTCGATGTCCCGCTGATGATTGGCATCTCAATTCTTCTGCTGATCTTAGGCTTAGACGGCACCATCGATCGCTCAGATGGGTTTCTGCTTTTATTTGGAGCGCTGGCTTATACCGCGTTCACAATTTATCAGGCTCGGAAAGACAATCAAGCTACTGTATCAGATGAGGTGCCCCAACCGTTTGATCTCGATCAGAGACGGGGGCGATTTGTCACGATTGGTGCGTCATTGGGGCTAGTTGTGATTGGCTTAATCATGCTCGTGATTGGTTCGCAGTGGATGGTCAATGGGGCAATCACAGTCGCCAAACTATTCGGTGTCAGCGAACTCGTCATCGGGCTCACTATTGTCGCCATCGGGACCTCGCTGCCTGAAATTGCCACCTCAGTCGCGGCATGCCTCAAGGGCGAACGGGATTTGGCCGTGGGCAACGCGATTGGCAGCAATATTTTTAATATTTTACTTGTCGTTGGGATGTGTGGGGCGATCGCACCCAATGGCGTCCCAGTTGCCAATTCAGCGCTTCGCTTCGATATCCCGATTATGATTGCGGTTGCTGCCGCATGCCTGCCAATTTTTTTTACGGGGTTTAGAATTCTTCGCCAAGAAGGCATCTTATTTTTGGCTTACTATGTTGCCTACACCCTTTATCTTTTCTTTAAGGCCACCGAACACGACGCATTGGATGAATTTGGTGCGATCATGCTGGTCTTTGTTGTCCCAATCACGTTTTTGACGCTAATTGTGCTTGCGATTCAAGCCATCCGCGATGGTCGGCGCAGAAAACGCACTCGAGAATCTCGAGAATAAAGAATAGTAGCTCAATAAAAAAGCCCGGTCGCAAGACCGGACGAGGACTCATTGCACAAAGCAATTTCTCCCGCACATTCTTCACCAGGCAGTCTGAAATGTCTTCTAAAAGACGGGCTTTGTAATGAAACGAAACCTCTGTTAAACCAATTTTGCATATGTTTATTAACGAAATAAATTGAGCGGGCAAGTTACTTAAGCCCCTTACTTATACAGACGAGATGGTCGATCAGACTGTCAAGCGTGTCAAATAATACAGCTTGCTAGCCGATTAAACAGGTCAGGCAGAGAGCCTATGGACACATCGGGTTGACCATCCTCTCTACCTGATCTCATTCTGATCAAGATAGCTTAGCGTCCTCGCTGTTCTCGCTGTTCTCGTTCGCGGCGACGGCGATCGCGCCATTCAACAGCAGTTAAATACACAATCCCGAAGCTAACTGCGATTAAAAGCCCGAAGGCAGCAAACGCAAGAACCATTAAGGCTGATATTTCAACATTCATACACTCACTAGAAAAACTAGAATCCGTTTCGACCCCAAATAACCATCGAGATGGAAAATGTAAACACAACCAACAACGAAACCCAACCGAGTGTCAAGATATCCATAATTGTTTCGTATCAACCCGTCTACTAAGTGCTGCTATGTCTGATCATAGACCAAAGTGGCGAGTGTACTATAGTGAATCTTTTCAGTCTTAAAGCTTTTCAGTCTTAAATCTTTTTAGTCTGAACAGTTCTTCTACCCACTCTGTACATACACTGTCGTGCATGCGCATCATCGTTGTACCCCATGAACATTTCTCAAAAATATCGGCTGCAATTTACGTCACCTCGCCCTCGTTTAATCATTGGCTATTGGATTGCAGCAGTGCTAATCAACGTGGGATTCATACTGGCGGGCATGGGTTGGTTGACTCAGCTCAGCGTGAGTCGTCATGATTCAGATGATGATGTGGGAGTGATTGAATTTGTCCCGGTAGATTCTGTATCAGTATCTCCGCCTGCCGATGCAGAACGGCGCGCCATCGTTGATTCAACGGCTGGTGGAACTCGTGATCCCAATTTACCCCCTGCTGCTGAGCGATCGGCAACGGAGCGTTCAGCAACCAATGGTCAGCCTCAATCGAACGAACCGAGTTCTAATCGAGCTACACCATCCTCAACGTCTCCCTCAATTCCCTCGTCAAGTTCTTCGCCCGATCGCCCTCCGGTAGACTCGTCGGTAGAATCTTTGGGTTCTGATCGTGCTCCCGACACAAATCAACCGATGTCGCCAGGGCGATCGCCCTCTACCCCCTCAGCGCCTCAAATTCCGTCAAACTCTGCCGCCGGTTTGTCGCCTGACCCATTATCCCAGATGCCTTCGCAATCGGCCAACCAAAATGGCCTGCAAAATCCTAACCGTACAGCAAGCGGAGCAATCGGAGTCGATGCTCAGCGAGATCCCGTTTGGGCTACTTATATCAGTCGCTTACGAGAAGAGATTCGAGGCAACTGGAATGTGACTCCGGTGAGTCGCACCCAGAACGCCGAGATTGAGTTTACAATTAACCGCCAGGGGCAACTAGAAAATTTACGGCTCCTGCGACCCTCTGGTTCAGATAATGCAGACCAAGCTGCACTGCAAGCTGTCGAAAATTCTGCGCCATTCGAGCCGTTTCCAAGTGAAACGCAACAGTCTAATCTAATTGTCAATCTGACGTTTACCTACACTGTGTATTAAGAATCTAAGTCGGTGGTCACAATTAA
>DBGGTD010000554.1:0-3164 GCA_051162585.1 Elainellaceae cyanobacterium | reverse complement strand
CCTTATCTGTTCTGGAAACTGACATTTCTCCCGATCAAGTGGTCCGTCGTAGCCGATCGACCATTTATCCAGATTCAGTCGGCATTGCCCAATATGCGATTGATTTCCATCCGTGTATGGCGTTCTCACCCCCTGAACGTCCTGGCAATATTGAGCGTCCGGGGGCACGGCAAGGCCATGGACAGGCATATCCCGCTCAAATCCCGCTGCGGGCGATGATTCCTCAGCAGATCGATAATCTACTCATCGCCGGAAAAAGCATTGCTGCTAGCCACATTGCTGCGGCTGCCTACCGCGTTCATTCCTTTGAGTGGTCGGTAGGTGCTGCGGCTGGAACGACAGCCGACCTGGCATTGTCTGAGAATATTTTTCCCTTTGAGCTTGTGGATGACTTGCCTCAGCCAGAACCGCTGCTACAACAATTGCGCGATCGCCTAGAAAAACAAGGCAACCCCACCCAATTTCCCAATACGTCAATTTTTAACGAAGACTGGGATGAGTGGAGAGTGTGGTAGGGCGACGAGATCTTGAGCCCAAAAAGCCCCCTTACGTCGCAAGGGGGCACATTCCTAAATTAACAAAATAAGAATTTTGTTATGGACGACTCAAAACTGAGAACTCGGGTTAGCTAGGCGAAACTTTGTCTTTGAAGACTTTGCCTGCGCTAAATGCTGGAATAGTGGTTGCGGGAATTTTCAATGCTTCACCCGTTTTAGGGTTTCGCCCCTCCCGCTCCTTACGATCCCTAGGCTCAAACGTTCCAAATCCAACCAGCGTCACTTTATCTCCACTGCTGACTGCATCCACAATGCTGTCGAGAGTGGCTGACAGAATTTCATCTGCCTGCTTTTTGGTGACGCCTGCCTTTTCAGCAATCGTATCTACAAGTTCGCCTTTGTTCATATCCAACTCCTCACTTGGTTTGGTGTGCATTTTACCGCAGAGATTGAAAAAGCGTCCCTCTCTGGGGAATTGATTCAAACTTTATCTCTGATTTACGGGATATTAACTGATTCTGAATTAGTATTCTCTCAGTGGTAACGCGGAATATACGGAAACTCACTTTCTATTTGAAACTCTATATGAAATTTCCCCGGCAGTAATGTCGGGGTTATTTATTTTATGCCTATTTATGATTAATTTAGATGACCAACGTCTTGTCAGGCAGGCAATCGCAACTTTAGCATCAGAACCTTGCTCCTAAATTTATTATCTGTTCACAGGATACTCATCAACCTTGGGTTATTCTGTCAGCAGACATCGCGAAATATACAGAAACTTACCTTCTATTTGAAACTCTATGCTAATCAGGCCCTGGCAGACATGCCGGGGCTTATTTTTAGGATATTTAAGGGGGGACTAGAGGAACGGAGTGATTCGGAGAACCCCATTTCCGCGGTTCGGTTGTACTCAATGCTGTCGGGCGATCGCTCACTTACACTAGGTGTATAGACGACTGTCAATCACAAAGATTGAAAGGTATTCACATGAACAATTTGTCGAATCAAATGTCAAATCTCTTTGATGGCAATAACCAAGACAAGTCGCTTGAACGCTACATTCGCTCACTCAGCCCAGAGGCGATCGCGCAACTGTCTCGCCCTGAGCCTGACGTTGCTAACCTGATGGAGCGCAACATCGTGGGTTCACTGGGGGCATTGCCTGGACAAAACTTTGATGTTGCGATTACAACCAGTCGGGAAAGCTTAGCGCAACTTCTGGCATCGGCAATGATGCATGGCTATTTCTTACGCAACGCCCAACAGCGGATGACCCTTGAGAAAGCCTTACCCGCGTTAGTAGGGGCCTCTGACTCCTCCGATGAGTCTGCAAACTAATTGCAAACTAAAATGTGCGAGGGCGCCAGTAGTGATCAGCGGACGTGGTAAGTTCATAGCAATGGCTGAAGCCGTCATTGCTGTGAACGATTGCTCTCAACATCATGGTTACGAGTTCTCAAATCCCTAAAATAATCGTCTTAGATGATGACCCAACCGGATCTCAAACAGTCCATAGCTGCCTATTGCTGACTCGTTGGGATGTTGACACGCTTCGTATGGGTTTGGTAGACCCATCTCCGATTGTGTTTATTTTGACGAATACGCGAGCACTGACTCCCTCAGAAGCAAATGCAGTGACTCGTAAGGTCTGTCAAAATTTGAAACGTGCGATCGCCCTCGAAGCGATTCATGATTTTTTGGTGGTGAGTCGTTCTGACTCAACTCTACGAGGGCACTACCCAATTGAAACCGACGCGATCGCTGACGAGCTAGGCCCCTTCGATGCTCATTTTTTAACCCCTGCCTTTTTTGAAGGGGGACGCATCACCCGTGATAGCATTCATTACTTGCGAGTTGACGGAGCCGACGTGCCCGTTCATGACACCGAGTTTGCCAAGGACTCGGTGTTTGGATATAGCCACAGCTATCTGCCTGATTACGTTGCTGAAAAAACGCAGGGCAAGATTGCGGCTGAATCAGTTGAGCGATTTGTTCTAGACGACATTCGCACTGGAACGCTGAAGCGCTTGCTTAACCTTCATGGCAATCAGTGTGTTGCTGTTGATGCTGAGACGCAGAGTGACCTCAATCGATTTGCCGCAGACGTGCTCGAAGCCGCCTCTCAAGGCAAAAAGTTTTTGTTTCGCAGTGCAGCAAGCTTATTAACCGCCTTGGCAGATTTGCCTCCCCAACCCATCGATGCTGAACACATGGGGCAATATACGCGGGGTGGAAACGCTGGTGCGGTGCTAGTTGGCTCCCACGTTCAGAAAACGACGCAGCAACTCGAACAACTGCTCGGTGAAGCAGACGTTATCGGAATTGAGGTCGATGTCGTGCATCTGCTAGATGGGTCAGCAGAACAGCGTACCAGTCTGCTGACGCATACGCTTGAAAAAGTTCACGATGCATTCTCGCAGGACAAAACTCCGGTCATTTTTACTAGCCGAGAAGAGCTAACATTTCCTGACGCGCAGACTCGCTTAGAATTTGGAGCGGCTGTGTCAGACCTATTGATGGATATTGTGCAGGGGTTGCCTGCCAATCTTGGGTTCCTGATCAGCAAGGGGGGAATTACGTCAAATGATGTCTTGAGCAAGGGCTTGAATCTCACATTTGCCCGCCTTCTTGGTCAAATCTTGCCTGGCGTGTCTATCGTACGCA
>DBGGTD010000553.1:0-2923 GCA_051162585.1 Elainellaceae cyanobacterium | reverse complement strand
TCATCGAAGACTGGTGTCGATTTGGGCTCAATAGCTCTGCGCTGACAGAGGAATGTAAACATCTGCGGCAGACCTTAGCCCAGTGGCACACGTCCGAACTGCGTGCAGCCAGAGATACGCCTGGCGACCTGGGTACGGGTTTGAGCCATCCGAATGAAGAACAGCGTACGAGTCTGTCGCAGGTTCTCCGAGTCAACTTTGCCCGGCTAGAAGAATCGCTGCGGGTGTTAGAAGAATACGGGAAACTGTTTAGTCCTGAGATGGGCGCTGAGTTTAAGCAAATGCGCTATCGGGTGTATACCCTAGAGAGCAAGCTGATGGGGTATGAGCGGCAGCAAAAACTGCTGCGATCGCACTTATATCTCATCACCAACCCCTCTGAGAACTTATTTTTTACGGTGGATGCAGCACTCAAAGGTGGCCTAAAGCTGGTGCAATATCGCGATAAAACTGCTGACGATATCACCCGTATTCGCACAGCGAAAGCGCTGAAAGAAATCTGTCACCAGTATGATGCACTATTCATCATGAATGACCGGATTGACCTCGCCCTAGCCGTCGATGCCGACGGCGTACATCTCGGGCAGCAAGATGTGCCCGTTGCGCTAGCACGCCAGCTTCTCGGTCCTCAGCGCATCATCGGGCGATCGACGACCAACCCGGATGAGCTCAACCGTGCCCTCTCTGAAGGAGTAGATTACATCGGCGTTGGCCCGGTTTATGAAACACCTACCAAGGCGGGTAAAGCCGCCGCTGGCCACGACTATGTGCGTTATGCTGCCGAGCATTCAACCGTTCCTTGGTATGCCATTGGTGGCATTAACCCGGATAATATCAATGATGTCATCGCCGCCGGAGCTGAGCGGGTGTCGGTCGTCCGCGCTATCATGCAAGCGGAAAACCCCACTCTTGTGACTCAATTTTTTGTCTCTCAGCTCGTTCAGGCACAGACCTTACGAGAGTATGATACTCGCACTCAGCAGTCTCATGTCTAGCAGTTCACTCACTCATCCAATCACGGTGGAAGTCAACGGAGAATCGCGTCAGTGTTCTCCCCAAACCCGACTTCCCGACTTCTTAGAGCAGCTAGGAATGAATCCTAAACTGGTCGCTGTTGAATATAACGGTGACATTCTGCATCGGCAGTTTTGGGCCGATACCGTCATGCAGGATGGCGATCGCCTAGAAATTGTCACCATCGTCGGGGGCGGTTGTCCCATTTGTTGATCCACTGGATCTAACCGATGGGGGGCGATCGCCATCTACCCCAAGTCGGTACGGGTATCCTCATCAAATCAGGCGCAAGCCCGCGCTCGGCATCACTCAGAAGACGATACATTAGAAATGTAACGTTTGATAAACCTTACTCCGCCCATCCGCTAAAATTTAGCTCAACACCATCATTGTCATTAACATTGCTCGCACATTCGCATCATTAGTACTTGGCATCATTCGTGTATCGATGCATCTGTGCCTGATTTTTGTTGGGCAGCTTTGACAAGTCTGGATTGAACCCATGCGTAACAAACTCGTTTCTCTAATCAAATCGACCCTAAAACCCCTCATCCTCCTTGGATTGGTCTTTACCCTCGTGTTTAGCCAAGCAGACTTTGCCCTGGCAGCCAGAGGCGGAGGTCGCATCGGCGGGGGGGGCTTTGGCGCACCTCGGACATTCGTGCGTCCGGGGCCATCAACTCGTTCGCCTGGAGGTGGTTTCTATCCCGGAGGCGGCATCGGATTTCCGTTCTTGCTTCCATTCTTTGGCTTCGGAGGCTTTGGGGGGCTGTTTTCGATTCTGATTTTCTTTGCGATCGCCAACTTCTTAGTGCGAAGCTTTAGCAACGCTCAGCAAGGCGGCTATGGCTCCAGCACCGCTAGCCCAGAGGTTTCAGTGGCTCGCTTGCAAGTTGGGTTGTTAGCCGATGCTCGTAATTTGCAGGCTGACCTCAATCGCATTGCTGAATCTGCCGATACTGGCTCGAACGAAGGGTTGACTCAAGTGTTGCAAGAAGCCACATTATCCCTGCTGCGGCATCCCGAATATTGGGTGTATGCGTCATCTGATTCTCGCCAAACACGGCTAGAGTCGGCGGAGACTGAGTTTAACCGTTTGACGCTCATCGAACGCAGCAAATTTAGCGAAGAGTCGATTACCAATGTTAATAATCAGCTTCGTCGCGCAAGCGATCGGGCGCGTCTGACAGGTTCAGACTCTGCACTAGCTGAAGCTCCCGGTGAATATATTATTGCCACTCTGCTAGTTGCAACCCAGGGCAAGCTAAAGCTTCCAGCCGTTAGCAGCCAACAAGATTTGCGTCGCGCCTTGAGCCAAATTGGGTCGATTTCTAGCGAAGACCTGCTTGCGATCGAAGTCTTGTGGACTCCTCAAGCCGAAGGCGAAACGCTGTCATCGGATGAAGTCATCGCCGAATATCCTGCTTTGACTCGGCTCTAGTCCGATACTCATGAATATGAATTACGAGACTGTAAAGCCGGGATGGTATCCCGGCTTTTTCTGTTACAGCCCTACGGGCTTAGGTTTGTGTGGTGAGCCCCCGCGGCGCGAGGGCTCACCCTGATTGACTGACAAAACTTTGGTTTGCGGCAGTTAAAACTGCTGCTATACAGTCGAAACCCGCCTACGCGGGTTGAGCCAGTCGACGCTAGCGAAGCCATGCCGAAGGCTATAGGTCGACTTTGGTTGTATAGGCGCGGTTACTCTTCGAGAAGCCGCGATGCGTCTACAACCGCCAGCCTCCGATCTTTTGTCAGTCAATCAGGGGCTCACCATACGTTCAACGTCGTAATGCGAGAACGTACAGCTATAGAGTCTATCCGAAAACTTTCTAGAGTTTTTGGGATCCAGCCCCCATCAGGGGTTTTTGAATAGGCTTTTAGTGGGCGTCATTAAACTGTCTGCCTT
>DBGGTD010000552.1:0-3204 GCA_051162585.1 Elainellaceae cyanobacterium | reverse complement strand
ATATCAAAGAAGGGCTGAATCCTCGGAGGGCGCTATATTTACGGATCAAAGGAAAAGGTGAACTCCCATTAACTCGTGTGGGTCAACCCATTCCTCTATCTGAGCTAGAAAATCAGGGTGCTGAGCTGGCACGGTTTCTAGGGATTCCCCTAGAAGGATTATAAATCTGAGCCATCTCAGTTTGTTAAGCGAAGTCTATTCGCGCTGGGCTAAGATTGATAGCTGTGGTCACGCAGGTATTTGAGACATGCAAAACAGAATGCGTCGCTGGCTAATGCCGGTTTTGACGGTAGTAGCTCTTTGGATAGTTGGCTGCTCATCTCCTTCAACGGTTGCTTCGAGTACTGAAAGTAATGCTCTGAGTGAAAATTTGCCCCGCCTCACGGGTGAGGCAGTGGTTGAACTGACCGTAGACGGTGAGCCTATTTTGATTCAAGTGGATGGAGAAAACGCTCCGATTACGGCTGGGAATTTCGTAGACCTGGTGCAGCGGGGTGTCTATGACGGTTCATCCTTTCACCGAGTCGTGCGTGAGCCAGAACCCTTTGTTGTTCAGGGCGGAGACCCCAACAGCAAAGATCCGAATGTGCCTTTCGACCAATTGGGCACGGGCGGGTTTGTAGAGCCAACTACGGGCGAAACTCGCTATATCCCCCTAGAGATCAAGCCTGACGGGGCGGATGAGCCCGTTTATGGGCAACCTCTTCAGCAAGCTGGCATTTCCGAGCCTCCCGTTCTAAAGCATACGCAAGGGGCTGTGGCGATGGCTCGTTCAACCTACCCAGACTCTGCATCGTCGCAGTTTTATATCACGCTCGCTGAGCAGAGTTTTCTAGACGGCAACTATGCAGTGTTTGGCTATGTGACTGAAGGGATGGAGGTTGTTAATCAAATTGAGCAGGGCGATCGTATCGAGTCGGCACGGGTAGTTAGTGGGTTAGACAATCTAGAAGAACCGGGTGAGTAGCACTCACTCTACTAGAAAATCACTGGGGCAAGATTGGAGGACATTAGCGCCTCCAATCTTTGTCAGTGGCGATCGCTCATTAATTACTTCACAGGTAATTGCTTGCTGAGCGAGCTTAACCCTAAACTCGGACATGTTGCTTCTCTGAAATGGAATGTCTACTGAGGATTCAATATCGGCCAAATCAATACTGTCTTGGCTCTACCTTACCAATGCAACCATCCTCATTACCCACCAGATCGATGCTGCATATTGGCATGAATGGGAGCTATTTGGCATGTCAGGAGGGATTCAGCTAAATTTGTTGATTAATATTCCATTGGTGATGGTGATACTATTTGGCCAGCAACGTCTAACCCAGGGTCGTGCTGGTGGTTTGGTTTTCTCTGGGTTGCTTGCGGCTCTAGGACTACTCGCAATTAGTCTTCACTCATATTTTCTTTTACAGGGTGATGATGCCTTTCGACTTCCCGTTTCACTCGGATTAATTGCCAGTACAGGTCTTCTTTCATTAGCACAAGCCGTTGCACTGTTTAAGATATCCGCGTTACAAACTGGCGTCAATCCTTCGACTAAACTAAATAACCGCAATTAGACACGTTCGAGTTTCGTAGTCATATAGCGATCCTAAATCTCGTATGAATTGTGTGTGAGCGGTGGGGCAGGCGCCGCCCGTCCCACCGCTCAGAGCCCATCTGGGATTGCTATAAGTAAGAATTAACGAGGAAATTGCATGTCTACCATTGGCGTAATTGACAGCATCTGGCGCTATCCGGTTAAGAGCATGTGTGGTGAAAAGCTTGATGAAGTGTTTGTCTCATTTGCAGGGCTCATGGGCGATCGCACCTATGGCATTCTCAAAAATAATGGAAATCCTGGGTTTCCGTGGCATACCGCCCGCGACCAAGAACCTCTTTTGCAATACAAGCCGCGATACAAACACGCGAGCAGTACCCTCAAGCCTGAAGCACTTGACGCGGCCCAGGCAATGGCACCTGGCATCAATCCAGTCTATCCAGAGGCTGACCAATTTGCCGTCGAGGTAGAAACGCCCGACGGCACGGTATATGACATCGACGGCGAAAATTTTCTAGACCATCTGAAGACGCTAACCGGGAATGAAACGTTGAGACTGCACTTCACCCAAAAGAGTCAGTTCGACTGTCGTCCGCTTTCGCTGTTTTCGCTGCAAATGCGAGATCTGCTGACCGAAGAACTTGGCATAGAGATTGACAAGCGTCGGTTTCGGGCGAATTTTTATGTCAAGTGGAATGAAGACCAACCCCCTCTTTATGAAACAGACTTAATTGGCACGCGCTTAAAGATCGGCGACACGCTAGAGATGACCGTGCTAGAACGTGATCCACGGTGCAAAATGATCACCCTCGACCCGGATACATCAGAGGCCAATCCCGCCATCATTAAGCACGTGGCGAATGCCCATGAGGGCTATGCAGGGGTGTATGGAGCGGTATTAGTTGAAGGAATGGTCAAAGCAGGCGATGTGATTGAGCGCCTGTAGCTCCATTTAATTGAGAATTCGTGGTTTAGAACTTTACGTAGAATTGCCGACAGGAAATTGCCCAGCCGATTTCGAGGGGGTGAGGTCGAGTGCCTCCACTGCAAGGGACCACCGGGGGGTATGAGCACCACATGGCTCGCCATAGTGATGTTGAGGCCCCGCATGGTTAATCGGGGAGCTCCTGAGCGTGGCGGTCAAACACCACTACAAAGGGCGTTTGGGGAAAGCGTTGGCGCAAGAGTTGGGCATGACCTTCAGCGTCTGATCGGCTCCGAAATCGATTCACGACTTGATCCTGAGCGTTTGGAACTGTGCGTACGATTGCCCAGCATTCGAGATTTTCTTTATAAGTCATACATTTCTTATGGTGAAGATAGTTCCCTCTAACCCAGTCCACGCCTAGTCTTAAGGTGACTAATCAATTTATAGTGGTACTCAACGCAATTGCGAATTGCCATACCCATTACCGATGGATTAAACCTCGTAAACCCATTAAGACCCAGGCTCGTGCCAGTGCAACTCAGCCTATGAATGCTCAAGGATTCTATAAGTTTTGTCACTCAGCAATGTCTAAGCCTGAAGCTGGGTGTAGTTTATAGCGTTAGCCAGATAGCTTAGGACGTGACTCCTGACCAGAGTCCAAAGCTTAGGGACGCTCTCTCGCGTATAGTCCTACGGACTCAGGTTTGTGTGGTGAGCCCCCGCGCCGCGGGGG
>DBGGTD010000551.1:0-4632 GCA_051162585.1 Elainellaceae cyanobacterium | reverse complement strand
CCGGCTCCCTTTGTCACTTCGTCCCTGCAACAGGCTGCTGGTTCCAAGCTCCACTTCAGGAGGCTTTTGGATGGGTTCAGGTTGGGCGACTGGTGCTTGGAATCCACAGTCGATAAGCTCTTCAGCGTTGTCCCAAAGGCTTAGGTAGTCTGCTGAATCTGCATCGTAGCCTGCTTGATCTGAGCTAGCTCCGTCCCAATCGGGGTATCGGGAGCCCATCTGTTCAAGGATGAGAGCGCTGTCTTGATTTGCTGCTGCAATCTGAAGAAATAATTCGACAGCGAAAACGGCTATGTATTTCTGAAAAACTTCAATGCTTGGGAAGCAGAGCTGAATCTGCTCTCTCTCGTTTTAGCAAATAACTTCAGGATTCCTTCTGCAAGCTTTTCAGGAAGATCATTCTGCACATACATCCTGATATCCTCTAGTGCTTCTACGTTTCGGCTACCAGAAAAATCATAATTAATTCCTGTAGCAGCTTGGGCAAGTGTCAACCCTAACTGATACAGGTCAACATCTGGAGTCCATTGACCTATATTCAAATCATCAGGTAAATATCCTGGAGTATGGGAGACGGTCATGACTTCATCCCTTGCATTAACCGATATATTGAAGTCGATTAGGATAGGTCCTCTCTTTTCAGAAAAAATAATATTTTCCGGTTTTATATCACGATGAATTTTGCCATGTCTTGCGCGTTCGATCTCTGCAAATTCGTTCGGAGTAAGCTCCGCTTTTTGGCGTAGTTTTTCGGCTTTGTCTTCATTCGGATGGATATGTACTATTGCATCTAGAAGTTTAATTGAAACATTCTTTAATTCTTCAGTAGATAGCCGAAGAGTTCTTTGACATCTATCCCTGAGACTACCGCCTTCAAGGTACTCCATAACCAAATATGCTCTTCCATCCTCTGTCTGGCCTTGAGTAGTTAACCTCACAATATTAGGATGATCAAATTTGGATAGTACATCAACCTCCCGTTGGAGCTTTAAAATAGAGCCCCCTTTAAGAACTTTGATTGCAACCCTCTGTCTTTGATCTTGTGGTTCACCGGCATCATCAATAAGTATTGCTCGATAAACATTCGAGAATCCACCAGAATGTCCTATCAAGGCTTCTATTTTGTAAGAAGCGATTGATCTTCCAATTAGTTCTTCGTCGTCGGTTCTCTGAAGATTGGCTGAGCTTGATAATGATTTTCTATTGATCCAAGTCTATAGAGGTTCCGCTTTAATATGGCAACCATTTTCCTTTAAATCAATGATTCCATATCCCTTCAAGTGAGAAATATCGTTTGGAAATAAGCTAGCATACTCTCTAAACTCACTAATTCTCACCTTTGCGAGGGTCTCAAGTATTAAGAATTCATTTTCATAGTATTTAGATAACACATCAACCATTTGGCTTATTTCAGGTTCAACTCGGCGCAAGAAGGTTTCTAAGTTATCTAGCACGTCAGAAGTCTTTACGATTTTCTTATGTGTCTGTGCTTTCCTTGCAATATGGATCACCGATCCATAAGCTCTCAGCAATAAGGGATGTCCACCAGTTCTCTCGTGAACAAGTTTGATCGAATCTGAAGGCCACTCCAGACCTATTATGGCTCCAATATCTACGAGTAAACTTTCGCTGTCTTTAATATCAAAAGGACTCAGGTATCTTTTTTCAAAGAAATTATAGATAGGGTTGTCCGACTCCCCAATACTTATTTCCTCAATTATTTTAGGATTGGTGCCTGTAATAAGGAAAGCGATTCGTCCAGGATTCTCTTGAGATATTGCCCTTAATACACGCCATGCTCTGACAAAATCATGAGGCTGCCAGTTTGAGCCTCTGATAACTGATGGTGGGGCCATTAACTCTATTTCATCAAAAGCAATAACAAATTGCTTATTTGTTTCCTTAAGAATCTTCTCGAAATCTCTCGTAAATCTTTCAGGGACAGCTTCTCTATTCTCAATGTCGTAGAAAGAATCATGCTTACCAAAAAGTGTTAGTTGCTTGATTCTCTTCCTTCCTAGCGAATCCAGCAAAGATCTTCCTATGCTCCACAGGAAGTATTCTGCGCTAGGACTTACAGCAGGGTGCGTGACAAACTCAAACAAGACCTTAACCGCATCAAACGATTGGCATAAGTGGTAGTACTCTCGAATGAATCGCTTTGCTTGCAACCAAACATCTTCAATTGGGTTTTGCTTGGGATCATTGGGCGCAAAACGAATGCACGTAATCTTCCAGTTGGACTCATCGAGCCCCTGATTGACTGATTCGAGGTAGTCTTTGACCGCTTGGGAGCGATGGTAGGTGGCTCCATCCCAAATTAGAGCAATGCGGCTATTGGGACACTGAGCCAGCAGATACGTGAGGAAGGCAATCGTGCCCTCGGAATTGCCCTTCTCAGTCGGTTGAATCAGGCAGCGTTGGGTGTAAAGGTCAACGGCCCCATAATACGTCTGCTTGAGACGTTCGTTAGTGATGGGAACCTCAATACGTTCGTCGCGTTTGCCCCACACATACCCACATAAGTCTCCCCATACCAGGTGACATTCATTCTCAAAGAAGACCACCAACTCACCTCTGATGATTTCCTGCCGATGCGCCTCCAACCAGTTAGTAATCTCCTGTTTTTCTCTCTACCAACCTGGGGTCTGCCTTCGGATTACGCTTCTGCGTTTTCTTCCAGCTAATCCCGGCTTGCTCAAACAGGGTGTAGTAACTTTGCTTGGAGTCAAAAACCACCTCATAGTGCTCTTCAAGGTGCACTTGCAGTTCAGCTAGATTCCAATAGTTCTTGCCCTTTAACCAGGCAATCACCCACTGTCGTTGCTCAGATTTTAGGTACCCGAGCGAGCCTGAATAGCCCAGTTTCAACCCAGATACCCCCGATTGCTCGTAGCGCTTAGTCCATTTGCTAATAAAGCCTGAACTGACGCCTAAACTCTCTTCAATTTCTCGATGTTTATACCCTTTAAGAAACATCTGGGCGGCAACAGCCCGCTTGAGTTCACGAGCATCGGGATTAGAGTCAATAAAGTTTTTCAGGTCTTCCAGCATAGAATCTTGTTAGCCATGTTTAAGTCCTCTCTAGATTCTCACAACCCATCTGGGATTGCTATATATAAATTGGGCCATCAATAAGTAATCTATGAGCAAATACATTCAATACCAGTTGCACGAGGATGATCAGCTCTATTTCCTGCACATTCAAAAGACCGCAGGAACGACGCTGTATTTTACGCTTGATGAAAAATTTGACCCAGACGCTATCTGCCCGGCTCGATTTTGGCGACAACTTCTAAAAATTGCTAAAAACTCTCCTGACCGCTTCCAGCAGTATCGGTTTTTTCGGGGGCATTTTGGCTATTCCATTCATAGATTTATTGGCAAACCGCCGGTTCACATCACGGTATTGAGAGATCCCGTCGCGCGAGCAGTTTCCCACTACGAGCATATCCGCCGAGAACCGCGCGATCGCCTCCATAAAATCGTGACGGCTCACACCATGAGCTTCAAAGACTTTATCACCCATCCTGAAACACGGTTGGCGATCGCCAATTTACAAACGCGCAGCATCGCGTTTGATCTCGGTCTTGAGGAAATCAAGCAGCTCGATCGATTTCCCGCGAGAGGCATCTTAGGAACTCCGCCCAATCTCAGCGATGATCACCTGCTCCAGATTGCCAAAGAACGCCTCGATCGGTTTGCCTTTATCGGCTTAGCCGAGCGGTTTCAAGATTCGCTGCTGCTGCTTTCGTATATCTTTGGGTGGTATCCCATTGTGCAGTCACGCGAGTTAAATAAAGCCCCCAAAAAGCTCCGCCGGGATGACCTTTCACCTGAGATCATTGAGGCTGTTTTAGAGCTTAATCAGCTTGATTCTCAGCTTTATGCCTACGCTCAGACAATCTTTCAAGAGCATATGTATGCCATGCTCGAAGACTTGCAAACGAGATTTGATAGCCCCATTCCTGCCGATCTCAAAATCCTATCCACCCAGGCAGCTCCCCTCGATCTAGGCGTGCTGATTCCGTTGCTTGAAAAGCATTATGAACAGCGTTGGATCGAATCCAACCCCACGCCTCGCCAGTCAATAGATTTTGCCTTTAATCGCGCCATTTCGGGGATAGGCTGGCATCTCAGGGAAGGAGCAGGCTCTGGATGGCATTTGCAGGATGGCTTGGATACCGGCGGAACCCCGTTTCGCTGGAGCGGACCGACCCCCGTCTCAACGCTAGACTTTTCGCTGGCTAGTCAGGATGATTTGATGATTCGGCTTCGCATCATCAACGCGGCTGCTCCCGACATCTTGGATAGCCTAGCGCTGGCAGTCAACGGGTATTCGGTTGAGCTAGAACCCATCTTGAAGCGGGGCACCCTAGCTGTGCTGCAAGGCGTGATTCCTAAACCGATTTTAGAACGAAGTGCGCTGACTCGATTTCGGTTCACCGTGAATCGCACCGTTCGGCTCGACCCGTCCCAAGATGATACGCGCAAGGTCGGGCTTGCGTTCCACCGGGTGCAAATCTTTCCAGTTCATGCTCAACCCGCCACTGAAGAATATGCTCACTATCAGTTTCCCAGTGATGATCCCAATTGGGTGGAGGTTGCTGGCTTTATCGAGCCCTATCTTCA
>DBGGTD010000550.1:0-3100 GCA_051162585.1 Elainellaceae cyanobacterium | reverse complement strand
GGGTCAAGGCGAATAGCGGTTTGATAATGGGCGATCGCCTCTGAAAACTGCCCCATGGCTTTAAGCGTCATCCCGAGGTTGTAATGCCCGATGGCAAAGGCCGGATCAATCGCAATGATTTTCTCAAATAAGACTTTTGCGCCAGTGACATCACCAGACGTTTGACGCAAGCCTCCTAGATTACTGTAAGCACCCAGCTTAAGCCGAGGAAAAATGGGCTGCTGAATAGCCCGTTCATACGCCTGTGCGGCTTGCGCGAGGTGCCCCATGCGGCTGTAGGCAATACCGAGATGATAATAAAGCTCGTAATAGACAGGAGGCTCTAGCGCATCAGACTTTAAGCCGCGTTCGAGTAGCTCAATACCATTGTGCGCTCGTCCTAGCTGCACATAAAGCGCCCCCAATTTGCTGCATACATACGGATCGCCTGGATGTTCGACTAAAAATCGTTCCATGGTGAACCGAGCTGTAGCAAGCTTATTGCGGCTGGCGATCGCCCCGGGTGCATAGCCATCATGCAAGATGGCCGTATCAGGCATCTGGATGATCTGCCAACTTGGCTCCTGCTGCAAAATTTCAGCCACGCTATCATCGACCATCGCGTGATAGGGGCGATCAAACCGAATGTCGGGATGATTGCGAAATAGTCGGGACACCAGAGAATAGGGAGACTGCGTTGCTCCAATCTCGTGCCGAACAAGAGTTGCGACTAATGCCTGGTTATTCTCGATTGTCTGGCGTAAGGCGTCGTGAATGCCCTCAGCGAGGCATTCATCGGCATCTAAAACCAGAATCCAGTCGCCGGTTGCGTGGGTGAGTGATGCGTTGCGAGCCTCGGAAAAATTGTGAGTCCAGACAAAATGGTGAACTTGTGCGCCTGCTGCGTGGGCGATCGCCACGGTTTCATCACTGGAGCCTGTATCGAGGACGATCATTTCATCAACAACACCTCGAACGCTAGCCAAGCAGCGAGGCAAGGTTTTCGCCTCGTTTTTGACAATCATGCACAGGCTCAAACTCATGGCGCTCTTCTGCCCTACCTCAGCTATCTAGTTCTAGGTTGATTCTATAGCTCTACGGGCTCAGATTTGTGTGTAGAGCCCCCAAAGCGAAACGGACAGTTAGAGCCCCCGAACTGTCCGCCTCGCTATTGGGATGGGCTGGGCAATGCTCAGCCCACATAATCAAAACTAACGAGTATAAGAAGTCTTTGGGCAAAGTCAAGATGAAGAATTGACGAAATAAATAAGAAAATATTTTGCCAATGTCCTTGGGATATATCCAGCTTATTTTCTAATAAAAAAAGGAAGCCAAAGCTCCCTTTCTAATAGCATTTAAAATTGAATCAAATTAAATCCAATCATTTAGGTATCTATGACCCTCCTGCTTTTTTACTGAACACAATAAAAATGGTTTTCAGAATCAACTTAAGATCATACAGGAGACTCCAATTTTTCTGATAATTCAAATCAAGTTCAATCACATCTTCAAAATTTTTAACCGTAGATCGACCGTTTACCTGCCATTCACCCGTCATACCAGGTTTCACATCGAGTCGCTGCCAGTAGGCAATTTCATATTGATCAATTTCATCGGGAGTTGGCGGACGAGTGCCAACCAAGCTCATTTCCCCTTTCAATACGCTCCAAAATTGAGGTAATTCATCAAGACTTGTCTTCCGCAAAAACCGACCCACTCGTGTCATTCGCGGGTCATTTCCGATCTTAAATAATAAATCTCCGTCGGCCTCATTTTGAGGTTTCAATTTGGCCTTTAATTCTTCAGCATTGGTCACCATCGATCGAAACTTCCACATTTTGAAGCTTCCACCCATCCAAGAGCATCGAATTTGCCCGAAGAAAATTGGACCTGGATCGTCAAGCTGAATGGCGATCGCAATTGGAATAAATAAAATTGCAGTGATTCCTAGACCCACAAGCGCCCCGATGATGTCAACTACTCGTTTTGCCTTTGAATTTACAGATGGATGAGTCGTAGGCAGCGGGATTTTTTTCTGTTGAATTCTATCCTTTGGAGAGCGTAACGTTTTCCTCAAATCGTCTTCTAGTTTGGTTTGCCGAATTGGAAAGACGGTGTGCAAACCAGCTGTGGTTAATGACAACATAGGTTGCAATGACACATTGGTCAAAATAAGCTCGAGATTATGTTTCTGAGCCGTCTTCCTAATGTTGACCAAAGCCCCGATGCCACAACTGTCCATAAAATAAGTCTGGCTGAAATCAAGCTCAGCTCTGATTAGCGTTGGGTTGCTCTCACAAATGTGTTGGAACTCTTGCTTAAATACGTCAGCTTCTACCCCGGAAAGGCTAGACGGCACTCGTATCAAAGCGACCTGATCAAGAATTGCAACCTGGCAGCTTTGATACTCTGATTTATTAATCTCTGATCTACTAATCATAGTCAACCTAGCTCAATTGATTAATTTTGATGAGGCTGGCTGCCGGATATATTTTGAAAATCTTTTCTTCTTAATAGGCTCAAACCAGATTCGGAGCGTGTCCTACTTAATCAAGTTTTCCCAGAGAAAAAATCACATTTATCCTGACGCGTCGCCTCCTTTTTTAATAGTGATGTCGATGACGATTAAGCTCCCGTTTTGAGCCGCGTGGTCGGCTCCATGCACCGCTCTTTAAGTTGAATCGTTGCATTGGCAACTGCGACTCGTTCGCCAGTTGGTACAGGCATGTTCGCGTCCGCTCGAATCGGTCGAGTTTCACCAGAGACAAATGTTGAACTCGTCAAATCACTAGGCAGAAAACCATCATCATTGGGTAGAGCAAAGAGCAGGCGTAATGTCCAATCAGGCGAGCCCCAGGATGAGTGAAAATTGGTATCGATTCGAAGAAAAATGCACGCCGGTCTAACCACTGCAATCACCTGACGATTAAGAGACGCTGAGCTAGCCGATGGATGCCTAACGGATGACATTGTTCCAACCAGGCGATCGCGCGCATCGAAAAATTTGAACGTCCAGTTACTCAACTCATATCGGCCAAAATTGGGTAAAAAAGGCACCTGGTCGACAGCTTCTCGACTGTAGGAGAAGGTTCCTAAAAACCGTCCTCCCGATAGACACGGT
>DBGGTD010000549.1:0-2134 GCA_051162585.1 Elainellaceae cyanobacterium | reverse complement strand
GGTTTTGGGCTGGTTCCTGAATAATGGTGTCCCAATCAGTGTCTAAACACACGACCGGGACAGCACAAGCTGAGAACCATGATGCAGGATGATGCTGGCTAAGCATAATAGAAATCTGTGAATCGCTCAGCATCAACGTTAATCGTTCATCCGGATAAGCGGGGTCAAAAGGCACATAGGCACCCCCAGCTTTAAGGATGGCAAGTAAACCAATAATCATTTCGAGCGATCGCTCAAAATGTAGCCCAACTAATATCTCTGGACCAACATTTAATCGGCGTAAATAGTGAGCTAGACGATTTGCTTGCTGATTGAGTTCTTGATAGGTGAGTTGCGTGTTTCCAAAGATAAGGGCGATCGCATTAGGAGTCTCGGCAGCGTTTATTTCAAACCATTTGTGAATGCTGACATCGCTGCACTCTGCAAGATTGGAGAACATTGACATATGACCTTTTCGTCTCGATTTGAGGCTCGACAAATTAGCATCACCAACATCCCAGTGTAATAACAGATTTTAGGGTTGAATGTCTACTCAAATTGCGTTCAAAGAAAGGTCTATCTGCGAAGATTTGATGGCTAATAGTCATGCCTATTTTTTAACCAAATAAAGCACATTTCTAAGAGTATAGTTCAACATTTTAAATCGTGCTTAATTGAGTTTTTTAAGAAGAAACAAAAGATTTTGTCAAGCGTAAATATATGCAAATCTGATGCAAGCCTAATCAAGCGCTTTTCGATTTTGCGTATATTCACGCTTGACCTTTGCTAGATTGCTTCACCTTACTTGCAGTGACTCTGTCATGGTCATTGCAACCTAAATAAAGTTTGAATTTTTAAATGCCTGAGGTGGCTATAGATGCTTTGCGGCTGCTTGCAGAGTAAGCAACAACACAAACAAAGTCTGCCTACGCGGACTCCATCAAAACCAAAGGTCTTGGAACTTGATTGACTGACAAAATTTTTGCAGCGGCAGTTGTAGACGCATAGCGGCTTCTCGAAGAGTAACTGCTGCTATACATACAAAGTCGGCCTCCGCCGACTAACCCAAAGCCCTCCTTCACGGGTTTTGCTCGTGTATCCTGTGTTCCGCGTTCGCGTAGCGTTCTGAAGGAAAGCGTCTCTGACAAGAGAACGTTAGTGCTAAGGATGTTCTATCCTCAGCCCTCTATGTCGCATTCCTTATGATGGGCTCGATAATGGGCTGAATATCCTCAGGTCGATCACTCATAGACTTGCGTCTTGCAGAGGTGTTTAGGTCAATGACCCGCGCCGGGATTTCTAGTTTGCAAGCCTTGCAAAACCAACATAGTTGCTGACTGCGAATATGGCGAAGGAGTATGTCTCCGCAGCACGGACACGAATTACATGACATATCTGAATCTTGAGTAATGTGAAAATTGAATCTGGTTAAGTCTCTCAATGCATACGAGAACAAAGCAAAACCTGAGAATTTATAAGACGATAGAAAATGACTTTTATTATGGCGTGATGAGTTTCAATCAATCAGATTACTGTTACTCACTAATCCCATGCTTTTATTGGATGAGATGCCGCTTTTGCTCAATTGATGCTGTAGTATCCGATTTAGTTTAGTTCGGTCATGCCCACCTACTTGTAAACACACAAAGATTAAGCTGTAAATAACAAATTCAACATAAATTCCCTACGTTTGGAGGACTAATAATGGTTCTTATTCACCGGGCTCCGTTTCGAGAAGTGGACGGTTTGCATCATGAGATGAGTCAGCTCTTGGATGATTTTTTCACATCGTCGACACTCAAGGGCAATGCCTCCTCCATTGTGCCCGCCATTGAGATGGAAGAAACATCTGATGCGATTCTTTTGAAAGCAGAAATTCCGGATGTTGATGCGAAAGATTTAGACATTCAGGTCACGGCTGATTCTGTTCTGATTCGAGGCGATCGCAAGTCTGAAATTCGCACAGATCGGCATCACTCAACTCGCAGCGAACTCCGCTACGGCACTTTTCAAAGAGTTGTGCCGCTGTCTGTTCGTATCGGGAGCATGTCAGGTTTGCAATGAGTGGGCGTTTGACCGAAGATAGAGGCACTCAACCTGAGGTACGCTGCTATGACTCCAGACAAAGCGGCTCAACTGCAGAGCCATCTTGACG
>DBGGTD010000548.1:0-10136 GCA_051162585.1 Elainellaceae cyanobacterium | reverse complement strand
AGTTCAAAACTGGTGGAACACGCGCAGAAGTCATTAAGCGAGGATTGTGTCATTTCTCCTGGCTTAATCAATGTTGAACGCATCAGCCAACAAGAAGGAATGCCCAATCGCATTTTAGTGAAAGGCTATCTCGATCGAACCCACACTAAGCAAAAGCTCCTTGAGGAGTGGCAAAACATCACGCGCATCTGCAGATTGTGGATCGAAGATAATCTACGCATTTCTGACACAGACTATTACTGGGCACAAAAAGAAAAAGACGTTGGCAACCAGAAAAAGGATTGGGAAAGTTGGGGTGTTTACACGTGGGAATTGTTCTGGGGGACTGGTTCGACACCCATTGAGGCAATGGAAGATTTAGAAACCCGGAAACTCAAGCGCGATTGGACGGGCATTAACTGGATGGGTGAAAGCTCTACTCTCAGTGGAACAGATGCGATCGCTTGGCATCAGTTAGGAAGAAGCTATGAAAAAGGGAAATTTCAACCAGGGCAACCTCTTGGTGACGGTCAACAGCAAGAGCTAACACGATTTTATCGACGGCTTGCTTGGGTTTTAGATGACCCAACGCGTCGGAATCATAAGTCGGGTACAGCAATGTACACCGATGAACAGTTAGAGGAGTATTTTCGCGATGAAGATAACACTGGAAAGTTTATTGCTCCCAATGAGAAGCTGAGCATTCCGGAGTTAGTTAAACGGTTGGTAACGTATGACTATCTGGCGCGAGATGTCGAAGAAGATATAGCATTGGATGTTCCTAAGCTTAAGGGAACGCGAGATGACCCAGAGTTTAAAGACATTGTTCGTGAAGCAGGATACTGGACTGGCTGGTTTCTGGGAGATGGGGATAAAGTTGGGGACAAACTTAAAACTATTGCCAATCGCTATTCAGACGATCACTGCGAAGAGCGAGATCAGGCTCTTAAATGTTTCACTCAAGAAATGAGGGGATGGGGACAGAGACTTAAAGAAAAGAACGACTTATTCCCTGATGGCAAGGGACGAATCATTTATGCAGGCGGAGATGATTTTCTGGGTGTTCTTTACAGCGAGGAACCTCAAAACAAGCACGAGAAGCCTGAAAAAGTAAAACCCATTGAAGCTTGGAATTGGCTGCTTAAGTTACCCGAGCAATGGAAAGAACTCCAGAGGACTTTAGCTGGGGAGTTACAACTGGATGGTGAGAATCAATTTACCTATAGCGTTGGGTTTGTCTGGGCAGGTCATCAAGTTCCACAGCGCGATATCTTGCAGCACTGCCGTGAAGCAGAACAACGAGCAAAGAGTTTAGGGCGCGATCGCCTCACCATCCGAGTTCTGTTCAACAGTGGTCAATGTATACAGTGGACATGCCCTTGGAGCTATCTGGACATTTTGACGAAGTATCGCGATCGGGATGGCATTAATACGGAAGAAGAAGTCAATAAAGGCTCAGAAAAGACTGCTAATTGGAACCATATCTACAGTGATTGGGAAACACTTAAAGCCCGTCATGCCATTCGATTACAGGATATGGAGGGGATAATCGTTAATAAGCAAATGGCGGTATCTATTTTCGATCTCTACTTTGGTGGGTTGGCGACAAGATTTGAAGCAGAACGAAAGTGGGAAATGCTCACTGGAGATAGTGCCCCTATTGCCATCGTGAGCTGGATGAATGACTTAATACAAGTAGGATGGCAATTATGTCGCAATTCCAATCTTTAATCGCTATCTCTCCACTGGGATTAATGTATGGAAGTGCTGGAGGATTCCTATCACCGGAAAATTTAGTAGGACGGTCAAACACTAAGTTTCCACCGGATGCAGCGGCAGTAGCTGGACTAATCTTTAATGCGAATCGTGAACATAGATTTATTGATCATGAGAAACTCCGCCAAGATTTGACTGTCGCTGGCCCATTTTGGGCAAAACGAGATCAGCCCACTAGATTCTACGTGCCTATTCCATGGCATCGGGTCGTTGATGAAAAAGATGATGATGAGTGGATTTTGGTCGATAAAGAATCTGAGCAGAAAATAGCAGATGCACCAGACGATGGAAATAGTGAATGGCGTTTGAATCGAAAAAAATGGCATCGCCATAACAAGGACATCAAACCTGCTTATTTTTGGCAATCTATTGATGCTTGGGATGTCCCTTTAGGTGAGTTGAGGGATCGAGAGGCGATCGCTAAACCGCCTTGGGAACCGTCTCCATTCCTGCATCCTAAAATCAAGCCTGATGAACGTCATGTCGTGGAACGTAACGGCCTTTTTTTAGAAAATGCAATTCAGCTTTCAGATGATTATTGCGTGGTCTATCTCACTAACCTAGAGCAGAAACTCAAGAATGATTGCTGGTATCGCTTAGGTGGTGAAGGACATCTAGTGGAGCTTGAGCACCATACATTATCTAGCAAGCACAAGATTAATCGGTTGCTCAGCCAAGAGAGAAAGATTGGGTATGCTTGTGCCCTTATTACGCCAGGCATTTGGGGGTCAAACAAATATTCCTATCGCTATCCACAGCATCGAGACTTTCCAAAACGAGATCTCAAGATGCTAACGGATAGACCCATTCCATATCGTTACCGAATTGGTCAGCCGCGAGAAGAGGGAAAGGCAGAGACAGAAAATAGCGATCACTACAACCCCCAAAATACAGGACGCCTGAGTCGAGGGCGGTATGCGGTTCCACCTGGAAGTGTTTATGTCTTTAGACAACCCCTTGAAATGACTTGGTGGGATTTTCAGGATGAGTGGTTTCCAAATGAAGGATTTCCACTTAAGCATTTGGGCTGCGGATTGTGTCTACCTATTGATATTCAAGGAGTACCAGAATGTATCACAAAGCTTACGGTGTAGTTGAAGCACTGGCTCCTGTTCATGTGGGAGCAACAGCGGGAGAAGAAACAGGCAACCTCAATCTAATCTTTCGCGATCAGTTCACTCGAACAGGCATCATTCCGGGTAGCTCTATTCGAGGGCGTTTTCGTGCCGATATGCGAGACGGTAACCAGGGAGAGGAGCAAACTTGGTACGGACATGAATCAGTTGATGGTCGTCCTGACGGGGGCACAACCGAAGCTCTCGTCAAGTTTGAACATGCATCTTTAATCTGGTTCCCGGTTTTCTGTCCTGGACAACCCGTAGTTTGGGTGAGTTGTCCAATGCTGTTGAGGCGATTTAAGCGGATTGCAGGCATTGCCGCTGATGTTCCTAAGCCCTATACAGCTCAAGCTGGATTACAAGGACGGCAAATGCAGGATCGAGGAAAAATTCTCTTTTTCAATTTAGGGTTTCTTGAAATCGAAAACGAAGAAGATCTGACTGCCTGGATTCCCACTGGAATGGACTCAGATTTGAATAAGCTAGATGCAAATAAGCTGGTTGTTGTTCATGACAACGATATTGCCATGCTCCACGATATGGCTTTGTATCGCCAAAGTCGAGTCAAGTTGCTAGATGACATGAAAAAAGTAGATACCGAGCGAGGCGCTTTTTTTAATACAGAAGCTTTACCCGAAGGTAGTATTTTAGTTTTTCCAGTTGCCTTAAAGCAAACAGGATGGAAACCGTTTGGGGATAATAGCTCATCCGATCTCTACTTTGGAGGATTAGAATCCATTGGATTTGGTCATTGCCGTGTTGCACTTGCAGGAGATTATCAGTAATGGCTTGGAAATCTTATGAACTGGATCGCGCAGCCCAAAAGTTAGTCTTAGTCGCACGAGAAAGTGATCCAAAATCTCTCAATCAGTCTTACAAGATGCGAATGGCTGTTGCTTATGGATTAGAACGCTTTTGGGGCGAACATCTACGTCTTCAAGGAAAGGAAGAGGCTAAATCGAAATACTGGAAAGCAACTTGGGATGCTTTCTGTGATGTGATGGCAAGAGTAGATATTCAACTTCCTAAGGATCGGGTCAAGGCTACTGATGATAAGGCCATTCAAAATATCTCCTTGCAACTCTGGGAGTTACCTGTAGAGGATCAACGAGTGGCGATCGCCGTTTTGACCCAACTCTGTGACTGTATTGTGTGGTGGACACAACGTTATAAATTAGGAAAGTCAGCAGATGAAAGCAATTCCTGAAGCATACAAAAAAGTGCCCATGATGTTTCGGGCACAGGTTAGAGGGCGATCGCAACTCCAATATATTGACCCAAAGAAAAAGAAGGCGGAAAAGCCACAAGATATAGAACTGTGGGCAAATGAATGGATCGACAAGGCTGAATTCATTCCTGCTGAAAAAGCACAAGATATACAAACTGAAGTTTATGGAGCAAAGTCCTATCAAATTTCTTGGCGCTTCGTGACGAATGGCGGTCAAGATGATGGAATGCTGCGTCCTGTCATCGGTACATCCGGCATTCCATTTTATCCCGGTAGCAGTATGAAAGGAGCATTTCGCCAAGCCTGTGAACAGCTTGAAAAATCAAATGAGGTTCCCCACGGGACTTGCAACTACTACTGTGGAGATGAGTCGGAGGTCAATCCAGGTCTGCTGCGGTTTCATGGAGCTTATCCTACTAATGATTGGACAGTCGGGTTGCTAGACCTTGTTCATCCTCAGCAAGGTTGGCAAGTCAAGACTCTAGATACTCGTGACAAACCCAAAGGAGAGAGTGCCTATGCACAGGTTTCTCTTTACCAGCCTACATTGAGGTTTGCTATTTCTAGTCCCGAGCCTTTGCCTTCTGACCAGTGGGAAAAGATTTGGCAGATTTGGGAGCGGGCGATCGCTTCTGGTCTAGGCTCAAAAGTCTCTAATGGCTATGCACAAACGACACAAATATCGCATCCAGTTCTCTTTCGAGCAAGACTCAAGGGGCAAGGTCAAGCTGCCAAGCTTATTGATGATACGGGCGAGTTTCGCCACAACATCTTTCGAGCAGCGCTGAGAGGGCATGCTTTACGTATCTTTGGTGGCCTTACTAAAGAAGTCAGTGCAGATCGATTGGTTGAGGAATTATTTGGTGGAGTTCGCGGCAAAGGAACAGTTGGTTTATTGGGATTAGGATTTCAGGTAGAACACCTGGATCTAAAGCAACCTGCCAATACCGATGGTTACGAACAACCTACCTATGAAGTAGAAGGCAAAATCACCTGGTTTATCACGGATTCCTCACTCGATGCAGAACACACCGAGGCATTACAAAAGCTTGTAAATGATCTCATGTGGTTTGCAATGGTGTTTGGAGGGTTTGGTAAATCTTGGCGACGTGCCGATCATCGATTGTTCTATAAAGAAGAAGACTATGAGAAGCTAATTGGTTGTCATTGGCAGTGGTCTGGAGAGAACGATCACAAGAATGCACTTCGAATTTGGAAGCCAAGCAAAGTAGGTGAATTTATTGATTCAGTACGAGAAGCAGCAAGAACGTGGATGCATTTGCGAGGTGTAAATCCTAATTCAGATCATCATGCTGATTGGCGGGAGGCATGGCATCCATCTCGGGTCTGTGTTTTTGGACGCGTTGCTAAAACCAGAGATGAGTGCGTTGCAATTGACTGGTTACACGAACCCTATCAGAAGAAGATTTCCAGCACTGATACCGAGAAAAGAATAAAGGGAACATCAGTAACCGGAAGCCTTAATCAAATTGGATGTCTGTGGCATCGAATGTATCCTTCAGCAGTTCGATTAATACGGAAAAGTCCTAAAGAGAAACTGAAGCTAAAAACAACTATTCGCTTTCTAGAACTGTTGACTATTTTCCCTGATGGTTCTGATGCAGCAAATGATTTTCTAGAATTTCTAAACACTAATCCTGATGGATTCGAACAGCTTTGGGGAGACAAGTAACTACTTATGCATCTCTGGATTGTGACTATCGGTAGTAGCGACGTACAACTTGATAGCGACAGAAGTAACAAAGAGAAGGGTAGATCTGAAAATAAACGAAGCGACAAGATCTGGCAATACTGGTATACAGATGACTTGAAAACAGAGCATTATGATATTCCCTTTGAGCCTAAAGCAATGTTCAAAGATAAGGAGGAACCCTACCGAATTGCTCCGAGAATTTTAGGCACAGTCTTTCAATCTAGCTCTGAGGAAGTGAAGGATGAAATTTGGAACTATCTAACCTTTCCGTTGCTAGATAATTTCGTCAAAGCTTTGGAGGAATATCCAACACCAGGGGCGATCGCCATTATTCTTACTGATCAATCAGTAATTTTTCAGGACGAGAGGCAACGAGGAATCAAAAGTCCTTATTGGCAAGACACCTGTGAATTGAAGCTAATTTTAGAACGTTATTTTGCAGAACGATTTTCAGAGATTCTTCCTGAATGGATTAATCTGGTTCCAGTCTCTGCTGGTCAAAGCTTGGACAATTGGGATACAGTTCTGGAATTAGTACGACAGCAATTTTGTAGTCTAACTGTCAGAGGCGAAAAAACTGAGGTCGCACCTGATGAGTATGTTTATGTCAGTCATCAAGCTGGAACTCCGGCAATTTCCTCGGCGGTACAGTTTATCAGTCTTGCTATATTTGGCGATCGCGTCAAGTTTCTGGTCAGCAATGAGTACAATCAGGAGCTGACTGATGTTCTTCCTAGCTCCAACTACCTGATTGCGCTTAAACGACAGCAAGCAGTAAAGCTTTTAGAGCAACATGACTATTACGCTGTAAAGGATATTTACTCTAAATATTTAAGTGCTGACGAAAATATCCTACTAGAAGCTGCTATTCAATGGAACTTTGCGAAATTTGATGAGTTT
This sequence comes from Elainellaceae cyanobacterium, assembly GCA_051162585.1. Lineage (GTDB taxonomy): Bacteria > Cyanobacteriota > Cyanobacteriia > CAZCXK01 > CAZCXK01 > DBGGTD01. The sequence goes on along the minus strand of DBGGTD010000548.1, from coordinate 3,421 downwards.
GTCAATGAGCTTCAACGTTTATCAGAGCAACCATTAGCCAAGGAAGTAAAAAATCGGTCGCAACAATGGTGGTGGACAGCGTATGAGGCGGCTTGGTTAGGAGTTGTGAGACTAAATCAAGGAAACACAGTTGAGGCAATGTTTCATAGCTTCCGATCACTTGAAGGCTTAGCAATTGAATATGCTTCGAAAAAGGGGTTAAGAAGATACGGGAGAAAAGTATTTGAATACTTTAGAAGTCAAAACCAAAGGCAGTGGAGAGAACATCCATTTATTACTACTTTAGTTGACTTAGATTCACAAACCAACGATCCTACTATCAGAAACGATATTCTAGACCGTCGAAACAATCTTTTTCACCAATTGTCTGGTTTTACCCCCAAAGATCTTTTTGACGCTTGGGGTGTAACTAAGGATGATTGGCATAGTGTCTTGATTGAGTGCTTGAACTTAATATCAGGTCAGAGCTTTGTTTCTTTACAAGAAACTAGTTTGATGGCGAAAGTGCATAAAAATTTGAAAAGCGCGATCGATCGCCCACCTATAATCCCTTAGCGCGATCGCCGGAGAAATCAGCGCCCAGCTCAGCCAGTGCGAAGGCATGGTGGGGCAAAAGCAAATCGACTGCCTTACCGCCGCCAATGCCCAGGTGCAGGCCACCATCAAAGAGTATCAGGGCTTTATCCCCCTGCCCGACTCCCTCCGCAACATCGCCCGCGCCATTGATGGAGCGGTGCAGACCGCCCAGGCTGAAGACAATCCGATATCGGGAGCGGTCTTTGGCACTACTAGGTTCTTCGCTGGATTTCTGGGTTCCGTCAACCAGGAAATCATTCAATACGTGCTGCTGGCCTTTTGCAGGGGGATGCTCATACCTTGGGATTTCTGATGGCTGCCTCGGGCGTTGGAGCTTTTTTCGACGCAGTCTACATGAGCAATCGCAAAACTGTCCTCGGATTAGGCCGCATGATGCCTACTCTCCTATTATTTGTGGCATTGGCTTAATCGGCTTTGCCCTATCGCGCATCCTATGGCTCTCAATGCTGATGACGGCGATTGTGGGATTAGGGTCGATTTTGCAAATTGCCTCCAGCAATACAATTATCCAAACCATTGTAGATGATGACAAACGAGGCCGCGTCATGAGCATCTATACTATGGCCTTTTTGGGCATGGTTCCCTTTGGCAGCCTGTTGATTGGCAGTCTAGCCAGTGGCATTGGTGCCCCAGACACGCTAGTTTTAGACAGCTCACTGATTTATCACAAATGTATCGGAGCGGATATGAATCGGCTTAAGTTTACGCAAGTCAGCCAATGGTTCGGACACAGGCATTCTCAAGTCTTAGACAATGCCTACGAAGCCGCGCGGGAAATTAGATCGCTGGAAAATCAGTATTGCGGTGGTGAGCCAATTACCGACGATTCCAATCTTGGCAAAGCGGTTTATGACTCTGTCAGGAGCTTGTGCGATCGCGAACTGCTCAAGGTTCGCAATAATCTGACTCATTCAACCGCCGTTAGTTAACAGTCATTCGAACCTTCTCTAATCGGGCTTTTCTAAGCCTCAGCGATCCGGTGAAAATATTTCTCTTTATTCTCGTCACGGATATGTTTGTCGGCTTCCATTCGGCTGAAGAGGTAGGATACAATTTTGACGTGGCTAACTCACCATTTCGGCTTGCCAGAACGTCCCAATGCCATCAACCTATTTATTGCTACGGTGCCCGTGATGATGGGCTCCTGCATCAAGTTCTGGATTTTCAACTACCTGACTCGGTTCTCTTCGTCTTCTTCTGCCATCTTTGAGCGCATGAATACCTGAGGTCACTTTTAACCGCCACACACTAAAGATTTGTCAGTCAATCAGGGAGTTAATGTTGTAATGTTGCCCATCACCTGCCGCAGACAACCTTCCATTACAACCCGATAACCTTTCGGCAGTCGCGTGCACGGGCGTTATGGAACCTCCTGGGATAAGGAAAACAAATTTCATTTTACCGATATATTAAGTGTTGCAAAATAATTAAATTTTTGGCGCACAAAAGCTAATTTGATTGATTAAGCTTAGCAGTATACAAACTTGTAACGAGTATGACTTAACAAGGCTGTTTGAGTTTTTGTGCCTAGTTCAAGAGACAGCCTAACTGGCGTTGAATGCGCGTAAGGAGTTGGGTGAATGGTGTTTAACCACGAGGGTCAGTGTGTCCCTAAAGTAATCTTTCAGATGTTTGCAGGGGTAGGTTGGTACGATCTTTCGACAGCAGATCTCTTTAAGCATAAAACCGTGGTGGTGTTTGCGGTGCCGGGAGCGTTTACCTGCCCGTATTCTCCGATTCAGCTATTGGGCTACAACGAGTATGCCAAAGTACTTCGAGCCAACGGGGTTGATGAGATTCTTTGCATGTCGGTCAATGATCCGTTTTTGCTGGCGGCTTGGGCTCAAGCAGAGGGAGCCGATCAGGTGCGCTTTATCCCTGATGTGAATGGCGAGTTTACCCGCGCAATGGGGTTGCTGATAGATCTTTCCGATAAAGGGATGGGGCACCGTTCTCGGCGCTATTCCATGCTTGTGAGAGACGGGATAATCGAGAAAATGTTTGTCGAATCAGATGGGTTTGAGGCCATGCCTGTGGTGTCTAATGCCGAGACAATGCTGAACTACATTAACCCAGAAGCCAAGAAACCCAAGCAGACGGCTGTGTTAATGCAAATGTGGCAGACAGTACTTTGCACCTAGCAAAAGCGGCCCACACCAAGTTCAGTTCGAGGTCTACAGTTTTTTAAGCAAAAACTCCACGTCTGGACTTGGACAAGGTTTAGAAACGAAACAACAAACCGTAGTACGCAATCAAGGAAAGGAAATATGACAAGTAGCCAAATGAAATGCCCATTCCCTATGAGCGGGAAGCTAGTTGAAATCTGGCGGGCGGTGCGCTCTGTCTTGGAGAGCAGTAATGGAGAAAGGGGAGTCGAGAACCAGCCACAGTCTACGACACCGCATACCGGCAACGGCACCAGCGGTTGCCCATTTATCGGCAGCCCCCAAGCCCTCGCGGCGGGTGGGGGCACGTCAAACCAAGACTGGTGGCCAAAACAGTTACATTTGAATATTCTCCACCAGCATTCCCCCAGAGCCAATCCTATGGGTGAGGCATTCAACTACGCTGAGGAATTCAAAACCCTCGATCTAGCTGCCCTGCGGGCCGACATCTTTGAGCTCATGACGACCTCCCAAGCCTGGTGGCCCGCTGACTATGGCCACTATGGCCCCCTCTTCATCCGGATGGCGTGGCACAGCGCTGGCACCTACCGCATCGGCGACGGTCGTGGCGGTGCCGGATCGGGGAATCAACGGTTTGCCCCCCTGAATAGTTGGCCCGACACTGCCAACCTTGATAAGGCACGTATGTTGCTATGGCC
>DBGGTD010000547.1:0-2363 GCA_051162585.1 Elainellaceae cyanobacterium | reverse complement strand
GCAGAGATTCCCTCACCTATGACGACGAGGCAATCAATCTTTGCAGTTGTTTGGCAAATGCTTCTTTCCCAAATAGAGCAAGCGCTTGCTCGCGTAACCACACTCCCTCACACCGTTGGTCGTCGCCTTTCAGGAGTTCGATACAGGCATGGGCGACTGCGGATGAATCTCGATGGGGGACTTGCCAGCCCAAGGTGCCGTCTTGGAGTGGATCGGATGATCCGTCAGCATCTCCTGAAAGTACGGGAACCCCGCATGCCATCGCTTCGAGATAGACAATGCCAAACCCCTCTTGAGACGGCATGACATAGGCGTCAGCGAGACGGTAATGGTCAGGCAAGTCTTCTGTGGCTACAAATCCTGCGAAGATAACCCGATCGCCCATCCCTAAGTCATGGGCCAGTTTTGCCAAGCGAGGCTGATCGTCACCTCGCCCGATTACTAAATATTTGATATCCGGATATGCCTCCGCAATGGTCGGCAATGCGCGAATGGTGATGTCAACTCCTTTATAAATGTCTCCTGACCACAACCGAGCAACGGTCATGAGAATTCTTGAATGGGTTAAACCATACTTGTGAAGCAGTTCAGGTGATTTTTGCCCCGGGGTAAACTGCTCCCCGTCTACTGCACAGGGCAATAGCGCAACTTTTTGCGGATTAAGTTGATTGGCAGTGCAGGCGCGATCGCGCGTGTAGCGGCTAATCGTCCACATCTGATCGGCATGATCTAATGCCTGGCGATCGCGCTCGGGGAGAGTCTCCCAAACCTCTTTGCCATAGGTCAAAACGGTGTAAGGAATGCCTAGAGGTCGGCACAGCAACTCGATTAAGGGAGCTAGCTTAATGTGACCACAGAATACCCGTTGTGGACGTTTCCACAGCAGCGAACGGAAGAGCGAAACTGCTAGATATAGTCTCCCCATCGCCGCAGAGCGAGTCTTAAAGTAGTGGAATGTCAAGGTCGACGACTCGAACGGATTAGAGCAATTGTGACTATCACGCAGCAAAAAAATCTCAGCCGACGGCGTATCAGTTAGCGTTAGATAACTTTGAAAAATATCTTTCACATAGGATTGAATGCCTCCCTCTCGCTCAAAGATTTCTAAAAAAACAAAGAATACTGGAGCTTGCGACTGGGTCGAAGATGCTGACACCGAAGATGCCGACACCGAAGATACAGAGAGAAACTGGTCATTCATCCTAAACGCTTTTGTTGTGGGTTCTAATGATGCACGAATGGAATGTGTTGCTCTTCTGGCTTTCTAGTGTCGCATCCAAACCAAAATGTTGGGCCATCTCGGGTTACGACGAAATGGGAGCAACTCTACCCGATTTTAATTGCTCTAAGTCTTCCAATACCATCTTCTCGATGAGTGCCTCAAAACTCACTTGCGGGCGCCAATCAAGCTTCGTATGAGCCTTGGTCGGATTCGCCACTAGCTGAAAATGTTCATCGGCTCGAATCAGATGCGGGTCCACAAACACATGATTTTGCCAATTTAGGTCAACACAGCTAAATGCCGTATCAATTAACTCTTCCACGGTATGTAGATGCCCTGTGCCGATGACGTAATCTTCGGGAGTATCCGTTTGCAGCATTCGCCACATTGCCTCTACGTGGTCGCCGGCATATCCCCAGTCTCGCTTAGCCTGCAAGTTACCCATTTCGAGGCGATCGCTCAGTCCAAGCTTGATGGATGCAGCCGCCAGTGATACCTTCCGAGTGACAAAATTGGGAGGACGACGCGGTGATTCATGATTATATAAAATACCGCTGCAAGCAAAAAGCTGATAGCGATCGCGATGGTGCACCATTGTCCAGTGCGCGTGGACTTTTGCCGCTGCATATGGATTCTTGGGACGAAACGGGGTGTGTTCGTCTTGGGGAGCTTGATCGACTTCCCCAAACATTTCCGAACTGCTTGCCTGATAAAACCGTGTAGACAACCCAACTTCGCGAACGGCATCTAACACGCGAGTTGCTGTTCCAGTGACCAAATCTAATGTTCCTAACGGATCAGTCCAAGAATCAGGCACAAAACTCGGAGCAGCAAGGTTATAGACTTCGTCAGGATAAAGCTGCTCGACGGCTTGTAAAACCTGACGACTATCGGTTAGAGCCACTGGATAAATATCAATCTGTCTTGCTAAATCACCAAGCTTCGATACGCTATGCTGGCGCTCAGGCGGAATCAGACCGACGACTCGATACCCCTTCTCTAGCAACAGACGGCTTAGATAGTAGCCATCTTGCCCAGTCACGCCAGTAATAAGAGCTGTTTTCACCATACGTTGAACTAGATTGTGGCGGCATCATCAGTTCATCCAATCACATCGTTGATCATGAATGCTGCTAAATCC
>DBGGTD010000546.1:0-5362 GCA_051162585.1 Elainellaceae cyanobacterium | reverse complement strand
GCCTATATCTGGCTTACGCGGCTGCATCATGAACTTTTTGAACCTTAGCGGTTAACTCGTGCTGCTGCAATTGGGCTAGATCAGATGAAATTCTTTCATTGCAGGCAAAAAGTTACTGTTTTCGTGACTAGAGCGGCTGAGTTTAATCAGGGCAAATCTCTGGAGAGGCGCTAATTCTGCCCATTGAGATCGGGTTAATGAGACTCCTAACTCGTCAACCTTGGCGCGAATGCTTTCTGGTATTTGAGTGTCATCCTGCCACGGAGGAGTTGGATCAATATCAAGCTCTTTTGCCGCTTCGCCCGTTTTTTCGAGAATCATTTGCGTCAACTGTTCTCGATACGCAAGAATTTCAGCCTCAGTATTGCAGGGAAATTCGACCAAACGCTGGCGCTCATCCTGGGTAAACTGATTCCACTGGTGGAGCTTGAGCTTGATGCCACAGGTATCAAGTTTGAGCCGAATCTGCATCGGAATGCAGCGCAGAGAGTCGACAAAGTCAGACTCGAACTGAAAAAACTGGTTTGTCTGAGTGGGGTGCTGAGCCATGATTCAGAATCTCGGACAGGACACTATGAGGTCAATTTAGCATCAAGAAGGGCAACAGACTTGCCAGCATGAGAATGGGGACTGCCAATGCCGATCGCCCCTCTGAAAGATTTGAAATCTGGCTGCAGCCGCTATATAGCGTGAGAATCATATAGCATCCGGCAAATACTGATAAAGCAATCACGAATGGGATGGGTAACAGTCCGTTGAGCAACACAATAGTGCTTAATGGCAATAACGACGCGCCTGCGATAAAACAATCTCCGGCAAGGCTTCCTCTACCCTGCAAAATCACACGCATCATCAAGCTGGCGATCGCCAGATTTATAAACGATAACGCTCCTAGACCCGCCAGTTTAATAATAGGAGATTGCCCCAAGTCGTCGTAGGCTTGCCAGGTAATCGAAACACCAGTAACAAAACAGATGTCGAAGAATATGGCAAGACATACCCCGATGGCGATTGCCTGTGATTGCTTGAGCCGCGCAAATGTAGGCAGTAGCTCACCCATGGGGTTCAAGGCAATGGCTCGGATGGTATGAATGGCGTCGAGAAGAGTCGAAAACGCAGAGCGAGCAAACCCTAACGAGAGTAACGGTCTACCAGCCCCTCGAATCTCGCGAATATCGTGCTGAATAGCTTGATAGCCGAGGCGATCGCCCCGTTCTGAGAGATGATCAGCCGCTTGCTCTAAGTCTGCGATCGCTGCGTGAATCTCCTTGAGGTCAGCGTACGCCAACCCTCTCTGGTGATAGGCTTGGGCATGATTTGGATCGTGATGAATGGCTTGAGTATAATCTTCAATGGCAGTCTGAGAATATCCCAGTGCAAAGCGTGTTAAGCCCCGATGGTAATAAACGGATGCCAAATTGGGATTAAGGTCTAGTGCCTGAGAATAGTCTGCAAACGCAGCAGAATAATCCTTCAAACGATAATAAACAAACCCACGCTGGTCATAGACTTCTGCCAAATTGGGGTTAAGCTTGATCGCCTGATTATGGTCAGCAAGCGCTCGTTGATAGTCGCCTGCTCGCGTTTTTTCTATCCCCTGCTGATAAAACTCTACCGCAGTCGTCGCCTGATAAGATTCTTCGACCACTCCGCCACTGATAGATTGGTCATATTGGGCTCGGCGAACCGGATCGGACAAGATTTCATAAATTTGATTGAGCCGCTGAAATTTTTCGACGGCAGTGCGGCTGCCAGGATTTATGTCTGGATGATATTGCCGAGCTAGCCGACGGTATGCCTTCTTAATCTCCGCTAAGCTGGCACGTCGAGAGACTCCTAAAATTTCATAATAGTCTTGAGATTGCTTTGCCAAGCTCAAAACCCTATAGACACGTCAATCGCTAATATAGCAATCCTAGATGGGTTATGAGCAGTGGGGCAGGCTCAGCCCGCCCCACTGCTCAAACACCAGTCACAAGCGATTTAGGATCGCTATATTATGGGTCTTAGCATTCTGCCAGTGAAAATAGGGCGGATTCAAGGCGGTCGAGCGCCATTTCGACATCATCATTGACGACTTGCACATCAAATTCATTCACGGCCTCAATTTCCGCATACGCCCGTTGCAATCGGAGACTAATCGACTCTTCAGTATCGTGACCCCGGCGACGGAGGCGATGTTCAAGCACTTCGATGGAAGGAGGCAAGATGAAAATTTGAAACGCGCCTGGAAAATTCTTTCGAATCTGACGTGCGCCTTGGAGTTCGATTTCGAGCACGACCCACTTGCCTTTCGCAATTGCCTCCTCTACAGGGTTACGAGGCGTTCCATAGAGATTACCAGCAAATTCTGCCCACTCCAGCAGTTCGCCACTCTCGATCATCTGGCAAAACTGGCTGCGACTCAAAAAATAATAATCTTGTCCATTAATCTCTCCAGGACGAGGAGAGCGAGTCGTGGCCGAGACAGAAAGAGACAAATCAGGATGTCGCCGCAGCAGCGATCGCAATAATGTTCCTTTGCCTACTCCACTGGGTCCGGTAAAGACAATGAGTTTCCCTACAGCCATATATTCCCATACCGCGCGTGACGATTGTAAACGTATATTCATTATTGTCGATCGATTGCGTCTCGTCAGCAGTGTGCTGCTAACCGTTCAACCTCCTAACGCGAGAAAGTAAGGCAATCAAGGCTATACCAGTCGAATGAGGTCAATGTGAGCAGTTAATGTGAGCAGTTACTCGTCGCTATGCCCGTCTTTACTGACGACAAATCGGTTTGCAACTGTTTCCGGCTGAATGGCAGATAACACCACATGACCAGAATCTGTAATGATGACCGCACGGGTTCGACGACCATAGGTTGCGTCAATCAGATCACCTCTCTCACGGGCATCGGTAATGATACGCTTAATGGGAGCAGACTCTGGGCTGACGATAGCAACGACTCGGTTTGCCGAAACGATGTTACCGAAACCGATGTTTATCAGCTTAATATCCATAATAAATAAAGCGGCTCCACGGGACACGGAGCCTTGGAAGTCTTATATTCCATGGTATCCGCAAAAATTTTGACCCACAAGGCAGGAATTTACGGAAATTCCCTAGATTAGATTCCGCTCACGCCCCTTTTTTCCGGTTTGATTCCTGGTTTCCTCGTAGAATCCCTGAAATGGATGAACATTTGCCTTGCAGACTGTTGATTTTACAACTCTAGTTGCGGTGTGTGCCGAGCTTCGTGACCAATGGTTACCCGCTCGGCTCGAACTCGTCTATCAGCGCGATCGCCATACGATTGCGATCGCCCTACGTACGTTAGAACGTCGAGGCTGGTTGACGATTTCTTGGCATCCCCAGGGAGCGCGGATGTGTATCGATCAACCCCCTCCCCGAATTCCCGATACATTTACCTTTAGCCAGCAGTTGCGCCATCAACTGGGAGGTTTTGCATTAACTGCTATTGAGCCGATTGAACCGTGGGAGCGAGCCTTTGATCTTCAGTTTGCTCGTCGCCCTGGAGATGAGGTGCTTTGGCATCTCTATGTCGAAATCATGGGCAAATATAGCAATGTTATTTTGACTCACCATGACGGCGTTATTGTTACTGCAGCGCATCAGGTGGGTGCTCAGCAATCGAGCGTGCGTTCTATTCAAACGGGGCAACCCTATGAGCCTCCGCCCTCATTGACCGATCCAGTGCCCAGTCTGGAAGAACCTCAAGGTCGCTGGCAAGAGCGCATCAGCCTTGTTCCAGGACAGCTAAGGCGCAATCTCCTCAAAACCTATCGAGGACTAAGCCCGTCGCTGGTTATTTCGATGGTTGAAGCAGCAGGCTTAGACCCATACCAGATGACTGATTCTCTAAGCGCGTCTGACTGGCAACAATTATTTGAGCGGTGGCACGATTGGTTAGAAACGTTAGAGACTCAGCAGTTTAAGCCAGGCTGGCGATCGGACGGCTACACGGTCATGGGATGGGGAGTGGTAGAACCGGTTGGAACGGTGCAAGAACTTCTGAGCCAATACTACACCTATCAGCTTAATCAGCAAGAGTTTAGCCAACTTCGCCATCAGTTAGTGCAAAGGCTGACCAGCGTGTTGAAAAAGCTTCAGCAAAAAGCAGATGATTTTGAATCGCGTCTGCGACAGTCGGATCAGGCAGATCAGTATAAAGACCACGCTGACTTATTGATGGCGTATTCGTATGAGTGGCAACCGGGAATGACGAGCATTGATCTTCCAGACTTTGCGACGGGTGATCCGGTTGAAATTCTGTTAGATCAAAAGAAAACGGCGATTCAAAACGCGCAGGCTTTCTATAAAAAACATCAGAAACTGCGGCGATCGCGCCAGTCAATCGTGCCGTTACTTGAAGAGGTTAATGAGGAAATTGACTATCTGCGACAGGTCGAAGCGGCGATCGCCCAAATTGAAGACTATCAAGATAGTGAGGATTTAAATGCCCTCGTTGAAATTCGAGATGAACTCGTCCAGCAAGGCTATTTAAAGCCATCCGATCAGCGTCGGAGTTCGTCAACATCGTCAACAGAGGACACCCTTCGCGTTTATAAATATCAGAGTCCAAGTGGCTTTGATGTGTGGGTCGGGCGCAACAATCGTCAAAATGATCGACTCACCTTTCGGCTGGCGACCGACTATGACCTGTGGTTTCACACGCAAGAAATTCCGGGTAGCCACGTCTTGTTAAGGCTTGAGCCAGGGACAGTTCCAGACAAGAAAGACCTGCAGTTTACGGCAGATATTGCCGCATTCTACAGTCGTGCTCGTCAGAGTGACCAAGCTCCGGTTGTATATACCGAGCCCAAGCATGTCTATAAACCCAAAGGGGCTAAGCCCGGAATGGCAATTTATAAAAAAGAAACGGTGGTGTGGGGAAACCCGCAGCGAGGAAGCGGCTACTCTCGTCAATCTTAAATCAAGCATGCTAGGAAAGTTTGGAAAGTAATTTTTTAAAGAATTACTCCTTAGATAGAGCTTGAAACACTGCTAGTGATAGAGTTTAGCTCTGCTTATACTTGATACTTTAAAAAAGTTAAGCAGAAAACATAGGGAGGGACGTTGTTATGTCTACCCAGTATGAGCAAGAAAATATCGCTAAGGAAGCACGTCCTGGAAAAGGGGCTGCTGGTAATCAGTGGGGCGTTCAGATGGCGCAGCCTGTTGGTGAAGCGGTTGACCCAGAAGTACCTGCTGTGTCAAAGGAAGGATTTAAGCAAGGCAAGGCAGACATAAAGGCTGCTGAGCAAAGCGAAGAAGGCAATGATTTGAAAACGACGGGCGGATATACCGTTAGCGAATCAGGGCGATTGAATAATACACCTATTCAGCCGCCGGTATATCG
>DBGGTD010000545.1:0-2476 GCA_051162585.1 Elainellaceae cyanobacterium | reverse complement strand
CGGTGGGCTGGGCGCCGCTCACCCCACTGCTCACAACCCATTTGGGATTGCTATATTTCGCATTTCTCCTTAGATTCTCAGGATTTGCTAATTCTAAGCATTTGATAGTCCAGCATAATGTTTTTGAAAAAAATAACTTCAATTTACTTATATCAATGTAGTACACGGGTATAAATACTAATAGATGTCAACGATCAAGCAACAGGTCAATGTCTAGATTCCGGCGTAGGAAAGACGGGAAATTTAAAGCTAAGTCAACTGAAGATCGTAAAGTTCGTAGTATCCGAGCAACGGATTCGGCGTGGGAATCTCTAGGGGATATTGCTGAGTCGCAAAACATGACGCGGGCTGACTTGATGGAAACCATGGTTCAGGGTGGCAAGCTAGACTGCATTAAAGGAATCGATGCGCTTCAGGAGTTAGCCCACCAGCTTCACCCCAATTGCGAGTTAATCTCGATTCAAAAACTGGTGCAACAGCTTGAAACCGACGCACAGATTGATTCGCTTCGTGAGCTTGTTCAACAATTGCAACCTATTCAGAATCTTGTTCGTAAACTAGATCCCATTCAAAAACTCGCTCAGAAGCTAGAGCACTTTCAAAAACTCACTCAAAAGCTAGAGCCAATTCAGGAACTTGCTCATAAGCTAGAAGCTATTCAAGGAGTGAGTCTTCTCCAGACGCTTGGTAACGATATTAAAGTCGTATCGGATGTCGCAACGGGTATGGAAGCCCTGCAAACAACGCCAAATCAGATAGATGTGCTGGATAAACGAGCGATCGCCCTTGAAATGATCCATCAATTTATTAAGGAATATAGTTTGGAGCAAAAAGTCGCGAACCCTCATGAATATCGTGAATATCAAGGGCTATCAGATTTAGAAAAGTGGCTCATGCAGCAGTCAGAGATCATGCCGCTAGTTCACACCAATGGTCATTCAAATGATTAACCGTCTAGTCTCAACACTCAATGAAATAACGTTGGTGAAAGTATGTAAGGAATTACAAATTTAGACCTATCGGAGAGATTGCATTTTCTTTACACTGATTCACTGGAGGTTTACGGACACTCAAAGTTTTCCACAATAGAGTCGTAACGGAGACCCTATTGTGACGTTTAGTAAGTATTGCGCTGTTTGTATATGCATTATGAAGTTTCGCGCAGGCGACTATACAACAGCCCGGAAGACCATCCGTACTGCCTAACCATTTTCCTTGAGAACGGTGTTAAGGCTCAGTATCCTGTGAAAAGTGAGTCAGAGGGTCGAGCACAGTATGGAGAATTTCTAGATTTCCAGGGATCTGATTTGCACAGTATGGATGAATCTCAGGCTCAACAGTTTTTAGAACGGCTGCCCTGTCGTTCGATATTGTTGGGATGTATGCGATTTTTGTCAAAGTCAGCCCGCAATGATTGCCCGCGTGCCCAATCGATTCTAAGTTGGTAATCTGACGACTGGTTGATCACTGCCGCCTCAACCTTGGTTTCTGGCTAGGCGTCGATCCTTTATCTAATTAATACTATGCATCGCTGGCGCGTAACGCCTTACGGTATATCAGAAGAGCGTAGCTTTGCCACAGGCAGAACGCACCCGCTCAAACGCATTACCTGTCGGCAATGTGACCGAGCCAATCGCGCCGGGATACACTGCCATTACCCCTAGCAATGTAGCCCTATAGGCTCAGGTTTGTGTGTAGAACCCGCGCGCCACGCGGGTTCTACACACATTCAGCGTCCTAACGTGAGAGCGTAAGGCTACATCATCTTTGCCTTGACAAGCGAACATCCAAAATGAATGAATGCGTCCTCGATTTTAAGAAATTGTTCTCTGGGCGCGTAAGCTGGAATGTATTTAGGGAAAAATTTTGGTTTCCTGATCGGCTATGAACCGGATTGGGCTATTACACTGGGACGCGCTGTGGCTAAAAAATTTAGGGCTTTACCAATCGGATTGCGGGGTTTGATTCTCGTTTTACTAATCCTAGGTGTTTTTTTCCGCGTTGTTAACCTCGATAGCAAGGTCTATTGGCATGATGAGGTGTTCACGTCGATTCGGGCAGCCGGGTATGTTGGAGATGAAATTGAGTCTCAACTATTTAATGGCACTGTCTTAAGTGCCGATGATTTGCTAGTGTATCAGCGCTTGACCCCTGACAAGGGTATTGATGACACACTCTATGCGTTAACAACTCATCCAGAACATCCCCCGCTTTACTATTTAATGGTGAGAGGTTGGATGGAATTGTTCGGCAGTTCAGTCGCCGCAATTCGCAGTTTATCGGTATTAAGCAGTCTGCTGACATTTCCTGCGTTGTATTGGCTATGTCTCGAACTGTTTGGCTCAGCGATGGTCGGAGGAATGGCGATCGCCCTATTTGCTGTTTCGCCGTTTCACATTCTCTATGCCCAAGAAGCCCGTCACTACAGCTTGTGGACGCTAGCAACCATACTCTCATGTGCTGCACTGCTACGAGC